>DASUOA010000161.1:0-3106 GCA_036276895.1 Arenimonas sp.
CGACGGAAATGGGGTCAGACTGCACTTCTTCCCCACGGGATCGCCCGGTCTCACGGGCGCCTCCTGAAGAAGTGCACTCTGACCCCATTTCCTGCAGCGGCCGGTAGCGCGTCTCCACCGGATAGCTGCGCCCTTCGACGCTGAGCACCGGCGCATCGCCGAAGTGCTTGGCGAAGCGTTCGGTGTCGATGGTGGCCGAGGTGACGATCACCTTCAGGTCGCGACGCTTGGCGAGCAGTTGTTTGAGATAACCGAGCAGGAAGTCGATGTTGAGGCTGCGCTCGTGCGCTTCGTCGACAATGATGGTGTCGTAGGCCGACAACCAGCGGTCCGACTGCATCTCGGCCAGCAGGATGCCGTCGGTCATGAACTTGATGTAGCTGTCGGCGCCGACGTTCTCGTTGAAGCGCACCTGGAAGCCGACGGCGCCGCCCAGCGGGGTCTGCAGTTCCTCGGCGACGCGACGCGCCACCGCGCGGGCGGCGATGCGGCGCGGCTGGGTGCAACCGATCATGCCATTGATGCCACGGCCCGCGGCCAGGCACAGCTTGGGCAGCTGCGTGGTCTTGCCCGAGCCGGTTTCACCGGCGACCACGATCACCGGATGCGCGCGGATCAATTCGATGATGCGCTCGGCCTCGCGCGCCACCGGCAGGCTGTCATCGAAAGTCGGCTGCGGCTGCTGCGCTGCCCGGCGTTCGCGTTCGGCCATCGAAGCCTGCAGCGCCTTCGCGTAGGCGTCACGCACCCTGTCGTCATCCGCATTGCGCTCGCAGGTGCTGCGCAGGCGCAACAGGCGGCCGCGGTCGCGGCTGAGGACGCGATCCCAGGGGGGGCTTGGCAAGTCGGGGCGTTTGGATTTCACGAGCGCTGATAGGGTGCGTCAATGGCATTGATCGCCAGCGACGATTTCACACGAGTCGATTCCGGGACTAGGCTGGCATTGTCCCATTCTCAGGAGTCCGCGATGAAGATCGATATCGGCATCACTGCCAAGGACCGCAAGAAGCTGGCCGACGGCCTGGCCCGGCTGCTGGCCGACAGCTACACGCTGTATCTGAAGACGCACGGTTTCCACTGGAACGTCACCGGGCCGATGTTCAACACCCTGCACGGGATGTTCATGACCCAGTACACCGAGTTGTGGACGGCGCTGGACGTGATCGCCGAGCGGATGCGCGCACTGGATCAATTCGCGCCGGCCTCGGGGGCGCAGTACGGCAAGCTCTCCTCGATCAAGGAGGAATCGGGCGTGCCGGACTGGAAGGGCATGGTGACGCAGCTGGTCGAGGGTCATGAGACCTGTGCGCGCACGGCGCGCGAGTTGTTTCGCATCGCCGATGGCGCCGACGACCAGCCGACCGCTGATCTGGCCACCACGCGGATGGAGGCGCATGAGAAGACGGCGTGGATGTTGCGGTCGTTGTTGGCTTGACGTTCGTTTTCCCGGCTTCGTGAGGGGTCGCGCCGCGCCGGCCGGGGTACTCGCTCTTCGGCACTCTCCGGCATCCTGCCTCCAGTGCCGCGCAAATCGTCCACGATTTGCTTTACGCGAGCACCCCGACCGTCACGGCGCGACTCGCCGGGTCGGGTGGTTTTCCTACTTCGATAGACATGTTTCCCGACTGGCCTTGGGCGCTCGCGATGGTACGCTGCGCGCCCATGTCCGCCCTTGCCATTCTCAATCAGACCTTCGGCTACCCGGCCTTCCGCGGCAGCCAGCAGGCCATCGTCGAGCATGTCGCCGGCGGTGGCGATTGCCTGGTGCTGATGCCGACCGGTGGCGGCAAGTCGCTGTGCTACCAGATTCCGGCTCTGCTACGTGAAGGTTGCGGCATCGTCGTCTCGCCGCTGATCGCCTTGATGCAGGACCAGGTCGAGGCGTTGCACCAGCTTGGCGTGCGTGCCGCCTTCCTTAATTCCAGTCTCGATGCCGGCACCGCGGCGGCGGTCGAGCGGCAGTTGCTCTCAGGTGAACTCGACCTGCTCTACGTCGCACCCGAGCGGCTGCTGACCGGGCGCTTTCTCGACCTGATCGAGCGCAGCCGCATCGCGCTGTTCGCGATCGACGAGGCGCACTGCGTCTCGCAATGGGGCCACGACTTCCGGCCCGAGTACCGCGAACTCAATCTGTTGCACGAGCGCTGGCCGCAGATTCCGCGTATCGCGCTGACCGCCACCGCCGACGCGCGCACCCGTGCGGAGATCGTCGAGCGCCTCGACCTGGGCGGAGCGCAGCAGTTCGTCAGTTCCTTCGACCGGCCGAACATCCGCTATCGCGTGGCCGCCAAGGACAACGCGCGCCGGCAACTGCTCGATTTTCTCGATGGCCATCGTGACGAGGCGGGCATTGTCTATTGCCTGTCGCGACGCAAGGTCGAGGAGACGGCCGGCTTCCTGCAGGAGGCGGGCTTCACCGCCCTGCCCTATCACGCCGGCTTGAACGCAGCCGTGCGCGCCGAGAACCAGCGCCGCTTCCTGCGCGAAGATGGCGTGGTGATGGTGGCGACGATCGCCTTCGGCATGGGCATCGATAAGCCGGACGTGCGCTTCGTCGCCCATCTTGATCTGCCCAAATCGCTGGAAGGTTATTACCAGGAGACCGGCCGCGCCGGTCGTGATGGCGAAGCCTCGGAGGCCTGGCTGAGTTATGGCCTGGGCGATGTGGTGCTGCTGCGGCAGATGATCGAGCAGGGCGAGGCCGGCGACGAACGCAAGCGCGTCGAGCGCGGCAAGCTCGATGCGCTGCTGGCGTTCTGCGAGGACATCCGCTGCCGCCGCCAACTGCTGCTGGCTTACTTCGGCGAGACGCATGAGGGCGGCTGCGGCAATTGCGATAACTGCCTGTCGCCGCCGGCTACCTGGGATGCCACCGAGGCGGCGCAGAAGGCGCTGTCCTGCGTCTACCGCAGCGGCCAGCGATTCGGCGTCACGCATCTGGTCGATGTCCTGCGCGGCGTCGATTCCGAGCGCATGCGCCAACTCGGCCACGACCGGCTCAGCACCTTCGGTATCGGTAGCGATCTCGACCTGCGGCAGTGGCGCGGCGTGTTCCGGCACCTGATCGCCACCGGCGCACTGTCGGTGGATGCCGAGGGCTTTGGGG
>DASUOA010000162.1:0-2770 GCA_036276895.1 Arenimonas sp.
GCCGCGCTGACACCGGCGAGCGCCGCCGTGGCCGCGTCGCCAGCCGATGCCGTCGACATGGCGATCGATGGTGCGGGGCTGTCGCCGCAGGTTTATGTCGCGCATTTGCAGCGCATTGCCGCGGCGCCGGACTTCGCCGCCGACTACTACAGCAACGACGGTGCCATCGCCGCGCTCGAGCGCAAGTTCGCGGCGTTGCTCGGCAAGCCGGCGGCGTTGTTCGTGCCGACCGGAACCTTGGCCAACCTTCTGGCAGTGCGCCGGCTGGCCGGCGCGCGCCGGCGGGTGCTGGTACAGGCCGAGAGCCATCTCTACAACGACAGCGGCGACGGTGCGACGACGCTCGCCGGCCTCAATCTGGTGCCATTGGCGGCCGGGCAGGCCGATCTCTCGCTCGACGAAGTGCGCAGCTGGGTCGAGCGCTCGGCCGGCGGACGGGTGCCGACGCGCGTCGGCGTGATCGCCATCGAAAGCCCGGTACGTCGTCGCGATCATGCATTTGTCGATTTCGACGAAGTAGGGCGCATCGCGGCCTTCGCGCGCGAGCACGGCATCCGCATGCATCTCGACGGCGCCCGCCTGTTCAACCTGCCGCAGCACACCGGGCGCAGCCTGCAGGAGTGGACTGCGCTCTTCGACACCGTCTACGTCTCGCTGTGGAAACACTTCAATGCCGCCAGCGGCGCGATTCTCGCGGGCAGCGAGGAGTTCATAGCCGGACTGTTCCACCAGCGACGGATGTTCGGCGGCTCCTTGCCCGGTGCCTGGCCCGTGGCGGCAGTGGCCGCCGCCTACGCCGAGAGCTACCTGGAAGACTACCGACACGCCTGGTCAATCGCAGAGGCGGTGTTTGCGCAGTTGCAGGCCGACGGCCGATTCCGGGTGCGCCGGCTGCGCAATGGAACCTGTCGCGTGTTCCTGCGCGTGCAAGGCTGCGAGCCCGCCGCTTACATCGAAGCTCTGCGCGGGCACGGCATCGCCCCGCCGTGGCAGGTCGGCGACAGCGATGAGATGGCCATGCAGGTGAATGCCAGCTGGTTGCGCGGCACGTCGAAGGATCTGGTGCACGCGCTGCGCGCGGCGGCGGACGAGGCGGGCGCCTAGAAGCGCATAGGGCCTTCCGCACCCGACCCTGGGTGACGGCGGCTCGGCGAGCTGGAGGTCATAGTGACTTCCCGCCCATGTTGGCTCGCCGTCGCCTGCCTAGCATGACGCCTCCACTCTCGGGGATCCCGTCATGCTCAAGAAATCACTGCTCGTTGCGCTGTTGGCCGGCCTGGTCGCTTCGGCGCCGGCCTTTGCGGTCGAATCCTGGGTCGAGCGCTCCAACGCCGTCGCCGATGGCATTCTGCAGTCGCAGGCGAAATTCGCGCCCGAGTTCTCCAGCCAGGTGGGTGTTACTGGTTTCGACGAGGAGATCTTCGATCTCGGCGAGAACCTGGCGCAGCGACAGATCGCCGCATCCAAGGCCAGCTTGGCGCATCTGGAGGCGCTGCTGGCCAAGGAAACCGACTCGATGGTCAAGCAGGACCTGCAGATCATGATCAAGTCGCAGCAGGACGCGATCGAGGCGGCGCAGATCAACTACGACCGCGTGATGCCGTACGGCAACGTGATCGGGCTGGTGTTCGCCGGTTTCCGTGGGCAGCTCGACAAGCAGGTGCCGCTGGAGCGTCGCCAGGCCGCCCTGGTGCGCTTGCGCAAGTACACCGGTGAGGCCGAGGGCTACCAGCCGTTGCTGGAGCTGGCCAAGCAGCGACTCACCGAACGCATGGCGGTGAAGGACCTGATCCTGCCGTTCCGCGGTGAAGTCGAGCAGGACATCAAGGACGCGCCCAAGCTGATCGCCGGTCTCGAGCAGGTATTCCAGGGCAGCGAGCTGGATGGCTGGCAGTCTTCATTGGCGCTGCTGCAGAAGCAGATGACCGATTACAACCAGTGGGTCGAGAAGACCATCCTACCCAAGACGCGCGAGAGTTCGATGCTGCCGCGCGAGCTGTACGAGCTGCAGCTCAAGCAGTTCGGCGTCGATGCCAGTCCGGAAGAGCTGATGCGCATGGGGCAGGTTGCCTTCATGGACATCCGCAACGAGATGATGGCGCTGGCGCCGTTGCTGGCCAAAGAGAAGGGCTACGCGACCAAGGACTACCGCGAGGTCATCAAGCTGCTCAAGCAGGAGCAGGTGCATGGCGATGCGCTGATGGCCAGCTATCGCGACGTCATGGCCAAGATCGATCGCATCATCGAGCAGGAGCAGTTGGCAACCCTGCCCAAGGAGCCGGCCCGGGTGCGCATGGCGACCGAGGCGGAAACCGCGCAGCAGCCGGCGGCGCATCTTGATACGCCACGTCTGGTCGGCAACACCGGCGAGTACCCGGAGTTCATCGTTCCAAACTTGCCCAAGGGCGAGGACGGCAACTGGCCGGAAAGCGACTACGCCTACAAGGCGATGATGTGGACGCTGTCCGCGCACGAGGCACGCCCGGGCCATGAAATGCAGTTCACCACCATGCTGCGCGGTGGCGTGTCGACGGCGCGCGCGTTGTTCGCCTTCAACTCCGCCAATGTCGAGGGCTGGGCGCTGTATGCGGAAGCGATCCTGAAGCCGCACATGCCGCTGGAAGGGCAGATGATTTCGCTGCAGTACCGCCTGCTGCGTGCCGCCCGCATCTGGCTTGATCCGGCCATCAATTTAGGCCTGGTCACGCCGGCCGAGGCCAAGCGCGTATTGATGGAGGAAGTGGTGTCCGACGATGCCAACGCGCAGACC
>DASUOA010000163.1:0-3612 GCA_036276895.1 Arenimonas sp.
GTGTAGCCACGGCTCGCTGCCCACGGGATCTCCACATCCAGCTGACCGCGAATAGCGCCGAAGACGTTGCCATTGCTCACCCGCGGCCGCCTGCGGGACGCTTCGATGCCGAGCGTGGTCAGCAGTGCATCGAAGCAGTTCAGACCAGTGATTACGGTCAGGCGTGACCGCCGATTTCGCTTGATCGTGACCGCTCCCAGGCGGCTACCGGTGGATTGCCGATTAGGGCTGGTCCGCCAACCAAGAGTTGTCTTGGCCACGCGATCTTCTGCTGGGTGCCTCTTCGCCCGAACACGCCGGCGAGATACGCGACGTCGCAGCGCCCCTTGCATATTGTTTAACGATATGTCTAGTATCGTCAAACGATATGCCGGAGCAAGCCTCATGAGCCGCAGCCGCGAAACCGCCCTCGCCGTCGCCCACCCCGTGCTCCGGGGCCTGATCGCCCTCAATGGCCTCTATGCTCTCGTCATTACCGGGTTGCTGATCTGGAGCTTCTTCATCGAGGGCTGGCCGCAGCGCCCACTCGGCTTCGACATGGTCAATGCGCACCCGCTGATCGGGCAGGGACTGCGCGCCATCGTCGTGATCGGCATCGCGGGCGCCGTGATAGTCCATACCGTTCTGATGCGACTGCTGGCGATCGTCGACAGTGTGCGCGCTGGCGATCCCTTCATCCGCGAGAACGTGCAGCGGCTCGACACCATCGCCTGGAGCGTGCTGGCGCTGGAGGGCCTGCGCCTGCTGGTTGCGGCCATTGCGGCGTTGGTGTGGGAGTCGGGGCGGATCGATGCCTTCTCGTTCGCACCGTGGCTGGCCGTACTGCTTCTGTTCGTCCTGGCTGGTGTGTTCGCACGCGGTGTGCGCATGCAGGCCGACCTCGAAGGCACGATCTGACATGGCGATCGTGGTCCGTCTCGACCAGAAGCTGCATGAGCGCCGCATGACCCTGACCGAACTGGCCACGCGCATCGACATTACTGTCGCCAACCTGTCGATTCTTAAGACCGGCAAAGCCAAGGCGATCCGCTTCTCGACGCTATCGGCGATCTGCACCGTTCTCGACTGCCAACCGGGCGACCTGCTCGCCCACGACCCTTCCGTGTCCGACGAGGAGTGATCATGGACATCGCCCGCGCCTTTCGCTCCGACCCGCAGCGCCACGAGGGCGTGCGCCCCTTCCATATCTGGGGCCTGCGCCTGTTCTATCTGCTCATGCTGCTGATGGTGGCGCCGACCGCCTGGCGCGTACTGCTCGAGCACGAAGGTGACTGGGCGCCGCTGTCGGCGGTGGCCTGGTCGGTGTGGGCCACTTATCCCGCACTCGCGCTTTTCGGCTTGTGGCAACCGCTGCGCTGGCTGCCGTTGCTGCTGTTCACCCTCGGCTACAAGGCGATCTGGCTGTACTTCGTCGCCTTGCCGTTGTGGCAGGAGGGAACCCTTCAAGGCTCGTCAGCGCAGCCGATTGCCGAATCCTTCCTCGCCCTGCCCTTGCTGGCGCTGGTGATTCCGTGGGGCTACGTGTGGCGGACGATGGTGGTGGGGCGCGTTGCGGTGCGCTGAAGCGCATCGGCCATAAACATGCGTTCGATTCGGTCGGCGTCGGATGCCTCTCAACACCCTGCCGAATCCGGCGGTGAGTAGGTGAATCGACCGGCTTCGCCGACCTGCGGGTGCCGGACATGACTGACCACGATTCCGCTCGGTGTTGATCAGATATCCGAAGGCTGCGAATCACGCGCTGCCGAGCGTGATCACGCGACAGCCAGACTGGAACACTTGCACATCATAAATTGCTAGCGCTTTGGAACCGGTGACTTTGATCGTTGGAGCCTACTTGTCGGCTGGCATTACGGATTACGGCGCTCAACCTTTGCACGCCACTGATGGCGTGCAACGCTTACAAATCGGCCATCGTTGGCAAGGCGAGCGGACCAGTTTGGCCGTCGGAACAGCCCCGGCCGTCAGCAACCTGACCGGTCGCTATCGGCTATCACCGACGAGCCGCCAGTCGAAGTGGCCGCCGCATTGCACGTTCGCTGCATCATTCCGATCCGCGAGGCGAATCTGGAGGCGTGGCTGAATCCGGCGGGCGCGAGCATCAGGGCGCTGCAGGCTATCCTCGACGACCGGGATCGGCCGTATTACGAGCATCGGTTGGCGGCATGATCGCTGGCGTAGGAAATTTCCTACCCGAACCTGCGCAGTTCTCCGATAGATGCAGGCAGGCGCCTCATCGAAACTTTGCTCGTCGTCCAGGCCAACGCACCCAGCAACGCAATCAGATCGGATTCACGTCAACCGACAACCGTCCGGTGACGCCGTGAAGGGGGCCGATGACTAAGAGCCTCACCAAGCGCCGACGACCTTGGGCCTCGCTTCGCGGGGCCCTCGTACTTCCGAAGTCGGCCAGATGCGGTGACAACTGGCCAAACGCCGGAGTTACCCCGCACGAACAACCGCCACGTGGGCGATGACCTCATCAATCTCGCGCTTGGCCTTCTCAAGATCGGGCTCAGCCTGATTAAGCAGAATCATCACAGTGGCCGGGTGCACAATCGGGTCTTTCATGTGATAGCAGGCCGGCGTGATGCCCTCCTTTGGCAGCGCACCATCGTCGTGGTAGTCGCGCTCAATCATTTCTGCATCGAGCTTGACCCATGCTTCTCTGACGTTGAGCGCTGCGTCGAGGTATTCCTTGCAAGCTGCATGACGTTCAACGAATGCCGGCGTGATCGAGCCGGCCAGGTCGAGCAACATGTGGGTGTCCCGCTTGAGCGCGACGATCTCTGTGCCCTGCGTCAGCCGCGCGGACACGTCCTTGGCCGAAGCTTCATAGTGATCGATGCTGGCCAGCGTCTCTTTTGAATAGACGGCTACCGCAGTCTTGGGCGCTACTGCCGTCGAATCTGAAACGTGTGACTCACAGGCTGTCAAGGCAAGGCCGGCCAGCAACAGCATGGGGTAGCCCAGGGCGTGATTCATTATCGAATGTTCCTTTGTTCGGAAGTTGAAGTGTCAAGCGCTTGGATCGCTGTGGAAGTCCGTCCAGTTCTGGCTTGCGTGCGGCGCAACGTCGTGACCTTCCTGCTAAATGCATCTCAAGCAGCCGAGTCGGCGCCAGGGTGCTGGCGAATCAGGACTCGACCTGCGGTGGCTGACGCCTCCAGGCCGGCAAAGATCTCGATGGACTGGATGTGGACACTCCTGCATCGTGCTTCGCAATCCCCTTGCTGGCGCGGCGCCGGCGATCGAGATACAGCATCCAGCCAGTCACCGCGAACAGCGGCATCATCAGGCTTGCCAGCATCCACACCAGCGGCCCGACGCTGCCGAAATAGCTGCCGCGGTGTATCGCGAACATGCTGCCGACGATGCGTTGGGGCAAGGTGCGATCGTCATAGCGATCGTGCTCGACCACCGCCACCGTGCGCGTGTCGAGCAGTAGCGTATTGCTGGCGCGTTCGTGTGCGGGGTCAGCGTCCAGGTAGCGGAACTGCAGCACGCCGTCGGCGCCGGGCCAGTGCAGCGAGACACTGCTCCAACCGGCGCTTACGCGTTCAAACTGCTGCCACGCAGCGTCGATGTCGAACACCACTGATTCGACGTTGC
>DASUOA010000164.1:0-9081 GCA_036276895.1 Arenimonas sp.
GGAACTGCGGCATGCGCTCTTCGTAGTCCTGCAGCTGCGCACAGGGCAGCTCCCACACTTCGCCGGCGTCAAGCGCCACTGTGTCGCTGGCGTAGGTCTCGGTGCCCAGTGCTTCCAGACCCAGCAGGTCGCCGCGCATGCGGAAGCCGGTGATTTTCTCGCGGCCATCGGCGCTGGTGATGCTGGTCTTGAAGAAGCCGGCGTGCACGATCATCAACGACTGCAGCGGCTGCCCGGCGCGGAACAAGGCCTGCTTGGCCTGCACCCGCCGGCGGAACAGCTTGAGCCGGCTGCCGAGCGCCTCGATCTCGCCCTGTGCCCACCCCGGGGCCGCGAAAGACGAATGCGGAAGCTCATTGCGGACCAGAGCGAGGGCAGCGGACATGGTGGTAACTCCTGGATGCGTGCCGAAGGCGGCGGCGTGGTGTGGGGCGAATCATGCGGGGCGCCTGCAACACGCCGATGTAGCGCGGGAAACGCTGTGTAACGGTGTGTAACAAGCGCAACGGATGCGCTGCGCCTGCGCCGGTGTTGATCGCAGTCAAGGTTGTTCACACGCCACCGCCCGACACTTTCCCCACTCGCCCCGGCCGGGGGCGATACGAGGCATCAGGGAAGCCGAGTGACCGAATTTGTCGACCTGCTGGCCGTGGAAGCCTGGGACGCCTGGTTCCGCTGGCGCGAGCGCGGCGAACTGCGCGATACGACCATCGATGCCACATGGCAGCGGGTGGCGGGCGCGCTTGGCGCCGCGCAAGGCGCGCGGGCCGCAGACTGGTCGCGGCGCTGCATCGATGCCTTCTCACAGTGGCGGCTGCTGCCCGACGAAGCACTGCTGCGCGCTGCCGGCACCGGCGTCGAGCTGTCGTTGCCCGAGCAGCCCGGCGCGGTGCTCAACCTGGCGATGTTCGTGCGCGCCGGCACCGACGGTGCGCCGCGGGTCGACACCACGCGTCTGCAGGCCAC
Source organism: Arenimonas sp. (assembly GCA_036276895.1). Taxonomy (GTDB): domain Bacteria; phylum Pseudomonadota; class Gammaproteobacteria; order Xanthomonadales; family Xanthomonadaceae; genus Arenimonas. The sequence continues at coordinate 967 of DASUOA010000164.1, forward strand.
GGCCGGGCTCGCGGTCGAGCTGCTCGACCATGCCCTGGCGTTGACCGGGCGCTCGACAGACACCGACCTCGCTGTCGGCGTGATCGGGCTGGCCGATGCGCTGCAACGACTGGGTCTCGACTACGACAGCGAGGCCGCACGAAGTCTCGCCGCCACCCTGGTTCAGGCCGTCGCATTCGGCTGCCGCGCTGCGCGCAGCGGCCGCGCCAGTGCAGCACTCACCGCCGTCGCACCGCAACCACGACTGGCGATGTTGGCCAACTGCGCCAGCGATGCGCTGGACCCGGCGCCCGGCATCGGCCTGCAACGCCCCGGCTTCGGCCTCGATGCGATACAGGCGCCGCGCGCCAGCCACACTCACGCTGCGCCGCCCCCCTCGCCCGCCGCCCAGCTGCGGATGCGCGCCGCGGTGCAGCCATGGATCGATGCGCCGATCGACTATCCCCTGTTGCTGTCGCAGGCGCCTGATGCCCGCCTGCAGGCCGATCTCGCCAAACAGGCCCGCAGCCTCGGCCTGTCCGAGCCCCGCTGGACTGTTGCCGCGTCGCGCGGCGCCGATTGATTCGCCTCGATGCCCGGCGCACACTCCCTACGCACCCTGCGGCAGCTCGATGGAGAACGCTCCATGCAGCCACCGGTCAAGGTCCACCTGCCCTTCCTGAACCGGCTTCAGGCTGGCGAACAATTGGCTGCAGCAATGGCCGATTTCGCCGGACGCAAGCCTCTGGTGCTGGCGATTCCGCGTGGCGGCACGGCGGTCGCGAAGATCGTCGCCGAGCGTCTCGGCGGCGAGCTCGACGTGGTACTGGCTCACAAACTCGGCGCCCCCTGGAACCCCGAGCTCGCGGTCGGCGCGGTGGACGAGGCCGGCAATGTCTACGTCAGCGACACCGCCGCCGCCATCGGTGCCGACGAAGCCTATCTCGAGCGCGAAGCAGCGGAGCAGCTGCAGCAACTGCTGCGCCGCCGTCGCCTGTTCACGCCGGATCGCGCGCCGATCGATCCGAAAGGCCGGCTGGTGATCGTGGTCGACGACGGCCTCGCCACCGGCGCCACCATGATCGCGGCGCTGCACGCGGTGCGCGGCTACCAGCCGGAGCACCTGGTCTGCGCAGTGCCCGTGTCCTCCGAAGAGGCATTGCACGCGGTCGCGCCCTTGGCCGACGAAGTGGTGTGTCTCGCCGTGCCGAAGCATTTTGGCGGCGTCGGGCGCTTCTATTTCGACTTCGCGCAGGTCGAGGATGATGAGGTGGTGGCCGCGTTGCACGGTTGACGGCGGTCAAGCCAACCGGAACTTCAGCCGTCCGGCGAGGTCCATTCCCGCACCCATCGGGCTATCCTCATCGGCGTGCGTAGCTTCCTTGTCCTGCTGCTGTGTCTGCTGCTGCCCTTGCAAGGGCTGGCCTTGGCGCCTGCGTCCGAACCACCCTGCCCGATGACGCAGGCCACGGCAGCCGACGACCCGCACGCGGCCGCGCCCGACTGCTGCGAAGACGACGACGGCGGCACGGACGAGCGTCGCTGCAAGCCCGGACAGGAGTGTCCTGGCGGCAGCTACACCCTGCCGATGCGCGCCTCGCCACCCTGGTTCGCGCAACCCGGTGCCGGCAACGCCGTTGCGGCCATCGAGGGCCGCGATCTGTTCTGCCCCGACGGCGTCTGGCGACCTCCGACCCGCGGCTGATTCCCGTCTATCCGTTCCGCGCTGCGCGCTGATCGCGCCCGCGCGGCGCTGGCCTTGCCGTACACACGGCAGGCGTTCTCCCGGGAGTCGCTTCCATGTTGCCATTACCTTATCGGCGCGCGCTGCGCGGCAGGCTGCTATGCGCCATCCTGCTGACTGCAGCGAGCCATGCCGCTGCCGCCGAACTGGGCTTCGAGCAGGCCCTGCAACTCGCCTTGCAGGCGTCGCCGCCACTGCGGGCGGATCACCATCGCTACCTCTCCGCACGAGAATCGGAAAGCGCTGCGGGCCGCCTGCCCGACCCGGAGCTACTGCTCGGCATCGATAATCTGCCGCTCCAGGGTGAGGATCGCTTTGACCTCAACGCCGACCCGATGGCCATGCGCCGCGTCGGCCTGATGCAGCGCTTTCCCAATGGCGGCAAACGCGATGCGGAACGCTCGGGCGCGGCGGCCCTGGTCGCGCAGCGCGACGCTGCGCTGCAGACGAGCGCGCGGCAGTTGCTGCAGGTCACCGCGGGCTTGTGGATCGCACTGCATCGCGTCGACGCGCAGCTCTCTCGACTCGATGCCCTGCGTGCCGAACTTCGCGTGGGTGAGCAATCGACACTGGCGCAGCTCGCCGGTGGCAACAGCGGAGCCGATGCGGTGCTGGTCATCAGGCAGCAGGCCGCGCTGATCGATCAACGCGCCGACGAGTTGGTGGCGGAAAAACAGCAGCTGCGCTCGCAACTGCGACGCCATCTGGGCGAAGCCGCCAGCTACGAACTGGCAGGCGAACCACCGCCACTCGAACCGGACACCGATGCCTTGCGCGCCGGGCTTGAGGAGCATCCGCGGCTGCGAGCCGCGCAGGCCGCACGCGACCAGACCGGCGCCGAAGTCGCCATGGCCCGCGCCGAGCAACGCCCGGACTGGGCATTGGAACTCGGCTACGCCGACCGCAGCACCCGCTTTGGCGACATGGCAATGCTGCAGCTGCGCGTCGATCTACCGCTGTTCCAACGCAAGCGCCAGCAACCGCGACTGGCAGGCAAGTTGGGCGAGCTCGCTGCAGCGGATGCATCCATCGAGGCGACCCGGCGCGAACTCGAGTCCGAGCTCGAAGGCCTGCTCGCCGAGCACAACCGTGCCCGACGCGCCGAACAACGCCTGCACGAAGTGCTGCTGCCGCTAGCCACGCAACGCGTTGCCCTGCAACTCGCCGACTGGCAGAGCGGCCGCGGGCGCCTCGACGGGCTGCTGGCCGCGCGCCGCGACCGCATCGAACTGGAACTCGAAACCCTCGCCCGCCGCAGCGAGCGCCAGACATTGGCTGCGCGCCTGCACTTCGGCTTCGCCACGCTGCCCTCGCTTGAAGGACTCACGCCATGAACCGCTCCCATCTTTCCGGCGCCGGCATCCTGATCGCCACAGTACTTGTTACCGCCACGGTCACCTGGCAACTGGCACGCAGCCGCGTGCAGCCGCCGATCGACGATCCCGAGCCAGCAAGCACCGAGCGCAAGGTGCTGTACTGGTACGACCCGATGTATCCGCAGCAGCGCTTCGAGCAACCGGGCAAGTCGCCATTCATGGACATGGACCTGGTACCGAAGTACGCGGATGAAATGGCCGCCGCCGGTGTTGCCATCGACCCGCGCAGCGCCCAGAACATCGGCCTGCGTCTGGCCACCGTCGAACGCATGCCACGGCAGCAACGCGTGATTGCCAGCGGCGTGCTGGGTTTCGATGAACGTGCGATCACCATCGAACAGGCGCGCAGCAGCGGCTTCGTCGACCGAGTTTGGCCGCTGGCCCCGGGCGATGTGGTGCATGCCGGCCAGCCACTGCTCGAACTTCGCGCGCCGGAGTGGGCCGCTGCCGAGCGCGAGTACGTACTGCTGCGCGAGCACGGTGAACCCGAGTTGCTCGGCGCTGCATCGCAGCGTCTGTTGCAACTCGGGCTGCCGCCGGCCCGCGTGCGCGCATTGCAGGACGGTGCAGCCGCGGGCGAGCGCGTGACCTTGCATGCCAGCACCAGCGGCGTGGTGCAGAGTCTCGACGTGCGCGCCGGCATGACGCTGATGACAGGCCAGACCCTGCTCACGCTGGCCGGCCTCGATCGCGTCTGGCTTGAATTGCAGGTGCCCGAGGCGCAGGCATCCTGGCTTGAGGCCGGCGTGGCGGCGCAGGTGCAGCTGGCCGCATTTCCCGGCCAATCCTTCGCCGGCGCCGTCGATCAGGTCCTGCCGATGCTGGCGGACGCCAGCCGCAGCCTGCGCCTGCGCATCGCCCTGGACAATGCGAAGGGCCAGCTGCGCCCGGGCATGACGGCGCAGGTCGAGCTGATTGGCCCCGCGCACGGCGACGTGTTGGCCGTGCCCAGCGAGTCGGTGATCCGCACCGGTCAACGCAGCCTGGTCCTGCTTGTGGGCGATGAAGGACGTTTCCAGCCGGTCGAAGTCATCGTCGGCAACGAGCTGGGTGAGCGGACCGAGATTATCAGCGGTGTCGAGGCCGGCCAGCAGGTGGTGGCGAGCGGGCAGTTCCTGATCGACTCCGAAGCCAGCCTGTCTGGCGTGATCGCGCGCAATGCGGTGAGCGAGCACGAACAGGACGATCCCCATGCCGACCACGCCACGTCGCTGCCGGAGTTGCACGAAGCCGAGGCCCGCGTCGAAGCCATCGAGGGCGATCGCATCCGTCTTGCGCATGGTCCGTTTAAGTCCCTGGGCATGCCCGGCATGACCATGCGCTTCCGCCTCGACGACATCGCGCTGGTCAAGGACATCGCCGTGGGTGATCGCGTGCGCGTGTTCGTGCGCGACGATGACGACGCGCTGGTGGTGGCGCGCATCGAGAAAATGGGGGAGCAGCCATGATCGCGGCGCTGATCCGCTGGTCGGTGCACAACCGCTTCCTGGTGCTGCTGGCGGCGCTGTTCCTCACTGCTGCTGGCATCTGGTCGGTGCGCAACACCGCCATCGACGCCCTGCCCGATCTGTCCGACGTGCAGGTGATCATCCGCACCAGCTATCCGGGACAGGCACCGCAGATCGTCGAGAACCAGGTCACCTATCCGCTGGCTACCACCATGCTCTCGGTACCCGGCGCGAAGACGGTGCGCGGCTTCTCGTTCTTCGGTGATTCCTTTGTCTACGTGCTGTTCGAGGACAACACCGACCTGTACTGGGCGCGCTCGCGGGTGCTGGAGTATCTGAACCAGGTGCAGGGCCGCCTGCCGGCAACAGCGAAGGCCTCGCTCGGCCCGGATGCCACTGGCGTCGGCTGGATCTACCAGTACGCGCTGGTCGACCGCAGCGGCCGGCATGATCTGTCCGAGCTGCGCGCGTTGCAGGACTGGTTCCTGAAGTTCGAACTCAAGACCCTGCCGGATGTGGCCGAAGTCGCCAGCATCGGCGGCATGGTGCAGCAGTACCAGATCGTGCTCGACCCGGTGAAGCTCGCCACCTACGGCATCACCCACCTGGACGTGCGCGAAGCGGTGCAGCGCGGCAACCAGGAAAGCGGCGGCGCCGTGCTTGAGCTCGGCGAGGCGGAATTCATGGTTCGCGCCAGCGGCTACCTGCAGTCGCTGGACGACTTCCGCGCGATCCCCTTGCGTCTGGCTGGCCGCGCTCCGGTCACGCTCGGCGATGTCGCGCATATCCAGCTCGGCCCGGAAATGCGCCGCGGCATTGCCGAACTCGATGGCGAGGGCGAAGTGGTCGGCGGCGTGGTGATCCTGCGCTCTGGCAAGAACGCGCGACAGACGCTGGCTGCTGTCCACGCCAAGCTCGAATCGCTCAAGGCCTCGCTACCCGATGGTGTCGAGATCGTGACCAGCTACGACCGCAGCGAACTGATCGACCGCGCCGTCGCCAACCTGCGCGACAAGCTGATCGAGGAGTTCATCGTCGTCGCCCTGGTCTGCGTGGCCTTTCTCTGGCATTTGCGCTCCAGCCTGGTGGCGATCGTCTCGCTGCCGCTGGGCGTGCTGATGGCCTTCATCGTCATGCGTTGGCAGGGCATCAATGCCAACATCATGTCATTGGGTGGCATCGCCATCGCCGTCGGCGCGATGGTCGACGCCGCCGTGGTGATGATCGAGAACGCGCACAAGAAGGTCGAGGCCTGGCAGCACGAGCACCCCGGGCAAACCCTCGCCGGCCGCGAGCATTGGCGGGTGATGACCGACGCCGCCAGCGAAGTCGGTCCGGCACTGTTCTTCTCGCTGCTGATCATCACCCTCAGCTTCCTGCCGGTGTTCACGCTGCAGGCACAGGAAGGTCGGCTGTTCGGGCCGCTGGCCTTCACCAAAACCTACGCGATGGCCGCGGCGGCGCTGCTGTCGGTGACCCTGGTGCCGGTGTTGATGGGTTACTGGATCCGCGGCCGACTGCCACGCGAGGATGCCAACCCGCTCAACCGCTGGCTGATCCGGATCTACCGCCCGGCATTGGAAGCATCGCTGCGCCGCCCGCGCACGACGCTGCTGTTCGCGCTGCTGGTGCTGCTGAGCAGCGCCTGGCCTGCCAGCCGACTCGGCGGCGAGTTCCTGCCGCCGCTGGATGAAGGTGATCTGCTGTACATGCCCAGCGCCCTGCCCGGACTGTCGACGCAGAAGGCGCGCGAGCTGCTGCAGCAGACCGACCGCATGATCCTGTCAGTGCCCGAGGTCGAACGCGTGTTCGGCAAAGCCGGCCGAGCCGAGACCGCTACCGATCCGGCTCCGCTGGAGATGTTCGAGACCAGCATCCGCTTCAAGCCGCGTGAGCAATGGCGGCCGGGCATGACACCGGAAAAGCTGATCGATGAACTCGACCGAGCAGTGCAGGTGCCGGGCCTTGCCAACATCTGGATCCCACCGATCCGCAATCGCATCGACATGCTGGCCACCGGCATCAAGAGCCCGATCGGCGTGAAGATCGCCGGCAGCGACCTCGCTGTCATCGACCGCGTCGCGCAGCAGGTCGAGCAGGTCGCCAAGCCCGTGCCCGGCGTGTCGTCGGCGCTGGCCGAGCGGCTCACCGGCGGCCGCTATATCGACGTGGACATCGACCGCGCGGCGGCGGCACACTACGGCCTGAACATCGCCGACGTGCAGGAAGTGGTGTCGGGTCTCATCGGCGGCGAAAATATCGGCGAGACGGTCGAAGGCCTCGCCCGCTTCCCGATCAACCTGCGCTACCCGCGCGAATGGCGCGACAGCCTGCAGCGCCTGCACGAGCTGCCGATTGTCACGCCGCAGGGCGCCGTGATCACGCTCGGCACCCTCGCCCGGATCAGCGTCAGCGATGGCCCGCCGATGCTGCGTAGCGAGAACGCACGACTGAGCGGCTGGGTGTACGTCGACGTGCGCGGGCGCGACCTCGCATCGGTCGTTGCCGACCTGCGCACCGCCATCGGGCGCGAAGTGGCATTGGAGCCCGGCATCAGCATCAACTACTCCGGCCAGTTCGAGTTCCTCGAGCGCGCCAACGCCCGCCTTGCCGTGCTGGTACCAGCCACGCTGCTGATCATCTTCGTGCTGCTGTACCTGACTTTCCGCCGCTTCGACGAGGCAGCACTGATTATGGCGACGCTGCCGTTCGCGCTGACTGGCGGCGTCTGGCTGCTTTACCTGCTCGACTACCATCTGTCGGTGGCGACCGGCGTCGGTTTCATCGCACTGGCCGGCGTCGCTGCCGAGTTCGGCGTGATCATGCTGCTGTACCTCAAGAACGCCTGGCAGCATCGCCTCGATCACGGCCAACACGGCGAGGCTGCGCTGCTTGACGCCATCCGCGAGGGTGCGGTGCAGCGCGTGCGCCCGAAGGCGATGACGGTCGCGGTGATCGTCGCCGGACTGCTGCCGATCTTCTACGGCAGCGGCACCGGCAGCGAGGTGATGACCCGCATCGCCGCACCGATGGTCGGCGGCATGCTGAGTGCGCCGCTGCTATCGCTGCTGGTGATTCCGGCGGCCTATCGGCTGCTGCGCCGGAAGGAAGCGCGAACGGGCACCGCGGAGTAGCCGACCGGATTCATCTCACGACTTCAGCGCAGCGGCGGTCGACCCAGGTTGCCGCCGCTGTCGCGACTACCGGCCAAGGCGCCCGAGCGGAGCCCGCCGTTGCAGCTGCGCATTGATCGCGACAATGATGGTACTCGCCGACATCAGCACGGCACCGAATGCCGGCGCCAGCACCAGCCCCCAATGCGAGAGCACGCCGGCGGCCAGGGGAATCGCACCGATGTTGTAGCCAGCGGCCCACCACAGGTTCTGCGTCATCTTGCGGTTGGTTGCGCGACTGAGGGCGATGATAGCGGGCACGTCGCGTGGATCGGAGCGCACCAGCACCACGTCGCCAGCCTCGACCGCGACATCGGTGCCGGCTCCGATCGCGATGCCGACATCGGCCGACACCAGCGCCGGCGCATCGTTGACGCCATCGCCGACCATCGCGA
>DASUOA010000165.1:0-3097 GCA_036276895.1 Arenimonas sp.
GTGCTGCGCACGGCGCCGCTCAGTTCCTCATTGACGCTGGAAGGCGGGGCGGGAGATCACTCAAGACAGTCGGTCCGTTGAGGCGGCCGATCACGCGAAAGGGTCTCTCCACCCCAGCGCCTTCAAACATACAAGCGCGAAGCGCGAGTTCGGCCGCGCCGGGGGCGGCGGAGCAGTTGCCCGCCCCGCGCCAGCGACCTAGCGCGACCCAGTGCGCGCAGCCGCCACTTCGGCGCGCATCTTCGCAATCACCTCGGCATAGTCCGGCGCATTGAAAATCGCCGACCCAGCCACGAAGGTATCCGCACCAGCAGCGGCGATTTCACGGATATTGTCGGCCTTGACGCCACCATCGATTTCCAGACGGATATCGCGGCCACTGGCATCGATCATCGCCCGCACCTTGCGCAGCTTGTCCAGCGCCGACGGAATGAAAGCCTGCCCACCAAAGCCCGGATTGACCGACATCAGCAGCACCAGGTCGAGTTCTTCGAGCACATAGTCGAGTACGTCGACCGGCGTCGCCGGGTTGAGCACCAGTCCGGCCTTGCAACCCGAAGACTTGATCAGCTGGATGGTGCGATGCACATGCCGGCTCGCCTCCGGATGGAAGCTGATCAGCGTCGCACCGGCCTTGGCGAAGTCGGGCACGATGCGATCCACCGGCTCGACCATCAGGTGCACGTCGATCGGCGCGGTCACCCCGTGCTTGCGCAGCGCCTCGCAGACCAGCGGGCCGATGGTGAGATTCGGCACGTAATGGTTGTCCATCACGTCGAAGTGCACCCAGTCGGCGCCAGCGGCGAGCACGTTGTCGACCTCCTCGCCGAGACGCGCGAAGTTGGCCGAGAGAATGGAAGGCGCGATCAGGCAGTTCGACATGGGCGGCTCGACGGGATGGACGACTCAGCGCGCTCGGCGCTGCTTCTGGATCGACTCATAGGCCGCGTTGAGTTCACGCGCCCTTTGCTCGGCCTGCTCGCGCAACTCGTCGGCGGCGCCCTGCAGGCGGTCGGGATGGTACTGCGTGATCAGGCGACGGTAGGCCTGCTCGACCTCATGGTCGCTGGCCTGCGGCTCGACACCGAGCACCGCATACGGATCGGACTTGGGCTTGCGCGCGAAGAACCAGTCGGCATCGAAGGCATGTCCGACCAGCGCGCCGAGCACGCCGCCACCGGGATGCCGGAGCACCAACCAGCCGGCAACGAAACCCAGCAACTTGCCGTAGTACCTCATGGCGCGGTGAATCCCGGTTGCGCCGAGTACCACGCCGCCATCTGCTCGATGTCACGCGGCTGCAGGGTACCGGCGATGGCGCTCATCGGGTTCGACTTGCGCGCGCCGCTGCGGTAGTCGGTCAGCGCGCGCTGCAGGTAGACGCGATCCTGGCCATTGATGTGCGGCGTACCGGGCGCCCGGCTGCGGCCGTCGACGCCGTGACAGGCGACGCACAGGCCGAGTTTGGCTGGCCGCACAGGCTGAGGATACGCCTGCGCCAGGGAAGGTCCGAGCAAGAGGGCGAGCAGCAGCGGAGTTGACATGGCCGCATTGTAGGCGAGCGCCGACCGCCACGCCTGCCCGCTCAGTCGGGCAACACCCAATCAGCATGGAACACCGCCACGTTTCCGCGCCGATCGACCACCTGGATTTCCTGCCCCGCCTGCTGCACCAGCCGACCCGAGACGGCGAACGCGCCCGCCGAATTGACGAACGCCACCGTTTCACGCTTGCCGGCTTTGCCTGGCGGTGCCTCCGATAGACCCAGACTCACAACACGGCGCGCCGCGTTTTCGATCCGTTCCAGCAAGCTGTCGCCACCGGCGGCGACCCAATCGCTCAACGCGAGCGCCGATCCGTCGGCCGCATTGGGCGGCGTGAACAGGTTGACGCGACGCACACCGACCGGCGCGAGCCGGCGCCCGTCCCGGCGCAGCACTTCAATCTTCGCAGCAAGCCGTAACGAGCGGTTGTCCGCAGTCAGAGTGAACAGCGAATTTGTGTAGCCGTCTTGGGCGTCATTGTCGATGAACACCACCAAGTCCGCCGATCCCGCCCGCCTGAGGTTTGGCAGAAGCTTGCTGCTGGGATCCGGCGCCATGATGATGTCGATGTCAGAGTAACCCTGTTCCAGCAGGACCGCTTCGATGCCGGCGCGCACCCGCGCGGCGCGTGCGGATTCGCTGTTGAGCGATGTCAGCGGCGCTATGGCTTCATCGGCGGCCTTTTGCTGCGCACCGGCAGCGATGGCCCCCGCGATGATTCCTCCGAGTGCGGCACCAGCCCCCATGGCCAGCGCTTCACCGGTGCTGGCTGCGACGGACCCGAACTGTTGCGAAAGCAGCTGGGGGACCGCTTCGAATGCCGACGCGTACGCGCTGGCGGTGCTGATCCCGGCATGCAGTTCGCCCGCTTTGTCATCCAGGATGACGACGGCGTGCCGCCGGGGTGGGTTGGCGAGCACGGGCAAAGCGAAAACAGCGCAAAGCAGGAAGCTGGCAGCACGCATGTCACATGCCCTCCACAATACGACGCGGCTCATTGTCCAGCAGCCAATGACGGCCCTGGTCGGTAGACAACCAAAGCACGCCCGCCTGGACGGGATCGCTGAGGAACATCAACTGCGAGCTGCGGCCGACGACGAGAACCCCCGTCCCGGGAAGTGGACCCTGCGTCTGCCAATCATCGAAATCTTCAGACGAGCGCTGCAGCACCGGCCTGACGACTCCGCCCGCACTTTCCTCGATGCTCGCCGCCCACGCCACGCCCTGGCCATCGAACTGCACCGCACCGTCGCGCAGCCGGTTTCCCACCTTTGACCAGCTGCGGCCGCCATCGTCGGAAAACCGGTTGCGCATCACCAGTCGCGGTCCGACCTGTTGCAGGCCGAAGGGGCGGAAGGGCAAGAGTTCCGCCTGCCACTTGCCTTCCGGCGTGGCCCGGATCAGCCCTTTGCCTCCCGGTATGACAAGGGTCTCGGCACCGACGCGATGAACCAATATAGAAGCCGGGCCAATCCAGACCGATTTGCTCGGCCGCACACTGGTCAGCTCTCGCCAGCTACCGGCGCGCGCGTTCTCGCTGTGCAGTAATACGT
>DASUOA010000166.1:0-3106 GCA_036276895.1 Arenimonas sp.
CACGATGATGAAGACCGGGTTGACCGCCTGGAACACCTCGAAGGTCGGCGTCCAGCCGAAGATCGACACGTCCGGCATGCGCACGAAATCCTGCGCCAGGAAGTTCAGCGACGAACCGGCCTGCTCGAACAGCGCCCAGAACAGGATATTGGCCGCGAACAGGATCAGCATCGCGATGTAACGGTGAAGCTGCACCTTGTCGCCGCTACGCACGCCGCTCCAGATGAAGTAGGCGACCAGCGCCAGCATCATGAAGCCGAGCAGGCCGGCGAGCAGGTCGCTCTCGCTGAGCAGGAAGTACACCGGCACCACCATCACCGCGGCAGCCAGCAGCACCTGCAGCATCGGGCCGTAGCCCTTCTTGTCTTCCGGCGCGGTGCCGACGTGGCCCAGCCATGACTTGAACAGCTGGAACATCATCAGGCCGAGGATCATGCCGATGCCGGCAGCGAAGAAGCCCCAGCGGTAGCCGTACTGCTGGCCGATGATCGAGGCGCAGATCAGCGGCGCGATCAGCGCACCGGCGTTGATGCCCATGTAGAAGATGGTGAAACCGGAATCGCGGCGGGCATCACCGGGCCGGTACAGCTTGCCGACCATGGTCGAGATGTTGGGCTTGAACAGGCCGTTGCCGACCACGATCACCGCCAGGCCCACCACGAAAGTGGTGAGGTCCGGCGCCATCAGCAGGAACATGCCGATCGACATCAGCACGCCGCCGAGCATGATCGAGCGCTGGTAGCCGAGGATCCGGTCGGCGACGAAGCCGCCGGCGATGCCGGTCATGTAGACCAGCGAGGTGAAGCCGCCGTAGGTCAGGCTGGCCTGGGCCCGGGCGCCCTCGCCCATATGCGCGAAGAAGGCCGTGGCGACGTGCACCGCCAGCATGGCGCGCATGCCGTAGTACATGAAGCGTTCCCAGAACTCGGTGCCGAACAGGTTCCACAGCGCGTTGGGATGGCCCAGGAACTCGCCGGGCGGCGGAGGCCGGAAGTCGTGATGGTCGGGCGCGGCTTCTTGCGGCTCGGGTGCGGCGCCGGCGGGCGGGATCTGGGCACTCATTCGGGAGGCATTCCTGGTTCGTCGTGACGGGACCGGAACGCAGGATCAAGCGCCGCGGGGCGGCCAACCCAGCCGCCCCGGCGTGGAGAACAGCGGCAAAGGTGTACCCGCTGGGCGCGCCCGAGTCAAACCGGGCGCGCCCATGGCGGCCGGCTTCAGCCCGGCAGGTACTGGTAGGAGGCGCCGACGCCGAGCGGAATTCCCAACGCCCAGAAGGACAGCAGGAACAGCGTCCACAGCGCGAGCAACGCCACCGAGTACGGCAGCATCAGCGCCACCAGGGTGCCGATGCCGCTGCCCTTCACGTACTTCTGGCAGAACACCACGATCAGCGGGAAGTACGGCATCAGCGGGGTGATGATGTTGGTCGAGGAATCACCCACGCGATACGCCGCCTGGGTCAAGTCCGGCGAGACCCCGAGCTGCATCAGCATCGGCACCATGATCGCGCCGATCAGCGCCCACTTGGCCGAGGCCGAGCCGACCAGCAGGTTGACCGTGGCCGAGAGGAAGACGATGCCGGCCAGGGTGAAGCCCAGCGGCAGGCCGAGCTCGCGCAGGAAGTTGGCGCCCTTGATCGCCAGCAGCACGCCGATGTTCGACTGCCCGAAGGCATAGATGAACTGCGCACAGAAGAAGGCCATGACGATGTAGTAGCCCATGCCGCTCATCGCCTTGCTCATGCCCGCCACGATGTCGCGATGTGTTTTCACGCTGCCCGAGACATAGCCGTAGACGATGCCGGGGATCAGGAAGAACACGAAAATCAGCCCGACGATCGACTGCATCAACGGCGCACTGCCGACCAGCAAGCGATGGCTGCCTTCCGGAACCTGCGCCGCCGGCGCGCCCCAGGGCGAGGTTTCCGGCCACGCCCACAGCATCAGCAGCAAAGCGGCGATGGCCATGGCCGCCATGGCGGCCTGCAACCCGCGCGCTTCTTCCGGCTTGAGCGGATGCAGGCTGGGCATCGACGCCGGGTCGCCGTCGACCGGGCTCGCCTGCAGGCGCGGCTCGATCACCCGGTCGGTGAGATACCAGCCGACCAGCATGATCAGGAAGGTCGAACTGGTGGTGAAGATGTAGTTGTTGAGCGGATTGACCTGCACCGAGGTGTCGAGCAGGTGCGCCGCGACCTGGGTGATGCCCGACAGCATCGGGTCGAGGCTGGACGGCACGAAGAAGGTCGCCGAAAACCCGCCGGAAACGCCGGCAAACGCGGCCGCCACGCCCGCCAGCGGATGCCGTCCCGCGGCATAGAAGATCACCGCGCCGAGCGGAATCACCAGCACGTAACCGGCATCGACGGCGACATGGCTGAGGATGCCGACCGCGATCAGCACCGGCGTCAACAGCATTTTCGGGGTGACGCTCAGCACCGCGCGCAGGCCACCGTTGATGAAGCCGGTGTGCTCGGCCACGCCCAGGCCCAGCATCGCCACCAGCACCACGCCGAGCGGATGGAAGTTGACGAAGGTGCTGACCATGCTCGCCATGAAGCTGGTGAGCGCCGCGCCGTCGAGCAGGTTCCTGATCTGGATCGGCTGGCTGTTGCGCGGGTCGATCTCGGCAAAGCTCATGCTCGACAAAGCCCAGGACAGCGCCCAGACCAGCAGCATCAGCAGCAGGAACAGTACGGCCGGGTCCGGCAGTTTGTTGCCGACGCGCTCGACCACATCGAGGCTGCGGGTCAACCAGGTGCGCGGCGGCGCGTTCTCGGGTGCTGCGGCATTCATGCGGGACTCTCCGGACAAGCAGGGCCCCGCATCCTAGCAAAGCCTTGGTTTCAGGCCTGCGGCGACTCCAGCACGGTGCGCACTTCGAGCAGCTCCGGGAAGAAGGTGAGTTCCAGCGCCTGCTTGAGAAAGCCGACGCCGGAGCTACCGCCGGTGCCGCGGCGGTAGCCGATGATCCGCTCCACGGTTTTCATGTGCCGGAAGCGCCAGTGCTGGAACAGCGCCTCGATGTCGACCAGCTGTTCGGCGGTGGCATAGGCCGACCAGTGCGCGGTGGTGTCTTCGTAGATGATCTTGAACACCGGCAA
>DASUOA010000167.1:0-2823 GCA_036276895.1 Arenimonas sp.
GGCCCGGACGCGGCGCGTCGGCGCAGGCAGCAATCACCGCGTCGAAGTCGGTGTCGAAGCTGACTTGCCAGTCGCAGCGTCGCAGCCAGCGACGCATGCGTGAGGACAGCCGGAACGCCGCGGTATCGAACACCATCCGCGGGTCGGGGCACCACCACAGGATCGGTTGCCCGTCCGAGTACCAGGGGAAGATGCCCCGCGCATAGGCATTGAGCAGGCGATCGGGGCTGAGGTCGCCGCCCATCGCCAACAGCCCGTCCGGTTGGCGCAGCGCGAAGTGCGGCGGCGGGAACGGGGCACGCGGATCATCGGGAAGCTGGGCGATTCGGATCGACATGCGATTCCCTGGGCGGGCCCTTTCCCCAACCCGCTCCCGTTTCCGGGAGAGGGAGCGTGAGTCAGTGTTCGTTGTCGAGGAATTTCTCGGCGTCCAGCGCCGCCATGCAACCGAAGCCGGCCGAGGTGATCGCCTGGCGGTAGACCTGGTCGGCGACATCGCCGGCCGCGAACACGCCAGGGATGCTGGTCAGGGTGGCGTTGCCATCGAGGCCGGAGCGAATTTGCAGGTAGCCGTTCTTCATCGCCAGCTGGCCCTCGAACAGCGAGGTGTTCGGCGTGTGGCCGATGGCGACGAAGAAGCCCTGCAGGGCGATCTCGCGTTGGGCGTCGCTCTTGGTGGAGCGGATGCGCATGCCGGTCACACCGGTCTCGTCGCCAAGGACTTCATCGACGGCGTGGTCCCAGATGATCTCGACCTTGCCGGTTTGGGCCTTGGCGAACAGTTTGTCCTGCAGGATTTTCTCCGAGCGCAGCTTGTCGCGGCGGTGCACCAGGTACACCTTGCGGGCGATGTTGGACAGGTACAGCGCCTCCTCGACCGCGGTGTTTCCGCCGCCGATCACCGCCACATCCTGGTCGCGGAAGAAAAAGCCGTCGCAGGTGGCGCAGGCCGACACGCCCTTGCCCATGAACTTCTGCTCCGACTCGATGCCGAGGTACTTGGCGCTGGCGCCGGTGGCGATGATCAGCGCGTCGCAGGTGTACTCGCCGCTGTCGCCGACCAGGCGGAACGGGCGCCGCGAAAGATCGGCGGTGTGGATGTGGTCGAACACGATTTCGGTTTCGAAGCGTTCGGCATGTGCCTGCATGCGCGCCATCAGGTCCGGGCCCATCAGTCCATGCGCGTCGCCCGGCCAGTTGTCGACCTCGGTGGTGGTCATCAGCTGGCCACCTTGCTGCAGGCCGGTCACCAGTACCGGCTTGAGGTTGGCGCGGGCGGCGTAGACGGCGGCGGCGTAGCCGGCCGGGCCGGAACCGAGGATGAGCAGGCGGCAGTGCTTGGTGGCGGTCATGTAAGATTCTTTGGCAGTAGGTGGGTGCGCGGTGGTGCCGGCGGCACGAAGTCTGGACGCGGCCCGAGGCTGCATAGGGTGGGGCGGGGTTGCGTGCAAATCAAGGCGAGCACGAATTCGCCAGCGCCTGTGTCGGTGCCGCAATCACGCTGCAATTTGCTGTATAAACAGGCGTCTATCGAATTGAGTTGAGGTCGGTTCTGGCAGTGGTGCGTTCCCCTGATCGTAGCGAAAACGCCGGTGCCGACCGCCGCCAGAAACTCTGGCGCGAGCTGGCGCTGGTCGCGGTTTCGCCGCTGCTGATCTACCTCCTGGCGAGTCTGCTCAGTTATCACGTCGACGATCCGGGCTGGTCACGCACCAGCAGCGTTGCGGTGACCGGCGAATTGCACAACTTCGGCGGCCTGGTCGGTGCCTATCTCGGTGATCTCGCCTTCTGGCTGTTCGGCTTCGTGGCGTACACCTTGCCGCTGCTGCTGGGCTATGTGGCCTGGATCGCTCTGTTCGAGCTCGACAGCGACGGTGATGGCCGTGTCGACTTCGGTCCTGCGCTGCGCTTGGTCGGCATCGTCGGTTTTCTGGTGTCGCTGACCGGGTTGCTGCACATCCTCGGCGGACCGGCGCCGGATCTGCCGGCGCAGTCCGGCGGAATTCTCGGTCAAGGCGTCGGCCGCTCGATGCGCGCGGTGTTCGGCGGCATGGGCGGCAACCTGTTCCTGCTCGCCGTGCTGCTGATGTCGGTGACCTTGGCCACCGGCATGTCCTGGTTCGCACTGATGGACTGGATCGGTGCCCGCGTGCTGGCCTTGGTCGATCGCTTCGGCGAGGGCGCGCAGCAGGCTGCCGAATGGCAGCGCGCCCGCGCGCTGCGCGAAGAGCGCGAGGAAGTACGCAAGATGGATACCGTCAAGCGCGCCAAGCGCGAGCCGGTGAAAATCGAGCCGCCCGCCAAGGTCGTGGTGGAGAAGAGCGAGCGCGCGCAACGCGAGCAGCAGATCCCGCTGTTCAATATCGCCGGTGACGAGGGCCTGCCGCCGCTGTCGCTGCTCGACGATCCCAAGCCGCAGCCCAAGGGCTACGACGAGAAGACGTTGGAAACGCTTTCGCGGCAGATCGAATTCAAGCTCAAGGATTTCCGCGTCGAGGTTCAGGTGGTCGGCGCCTATCCCGGCCCTGTGATCACCCGCTTCGAGATGGAGCCGGCGCCGGGCGTGAAGGGCAGCCAGATCAGCTCGCTGGACAAGGACATCGCGCGCGGCCTGTCGGTCAAGTCGGTGCGCGTGGTCGACGTGATTCCGGGCAAGTCGGTGGTGGGCCTGGAGATTCCCAACACCCACCGCGAGATGATCTTCCTGTCGGAGATCCTGCGCTCCAAGGAATATGACAAGGTCGGTTCGCCGCTGGCGATGGCGCTGGGCAAGGACATCGCCGGCCGCCCGACCGTGGTCGACCTGGCGCGTATGCCGCACCT
>DASUOA010000168.1:0-2710 GCA_036276895.1 Arenimonas sp.
GCGCCAGATCGCTTCCGCCTCGTCTACAACGGGCAATACGAGAAGCAGATTCGCTCCTACGAAATCACGCAGGCGAGCCCGAATCCGGGCGGTGCGTATTTCATCGCGCGCGCGATCGGGCCGACCAACCTCGCGGAGGTATCGCTCAACGATCTGCTGGCACCGTGGCGCTGGCAGAAATCGGAATCGCAGCTGAGTGGCCAGGAGCTCGACCAGTTCCGCGACTTGTTGACGCAAAGCGGATGGGGCCAGGGCGCGCCGCAGGGCAAGATGCTGCACTCGCGCGACTTCTACTGGGTGGCGGCGGGCTGCCGGAACGGCCAGTTCCATTTCGATGCCTGGGTCCACGCCCAGGGCGATTTTCCCGAGATCAAGTTCCAGGATTTCCTGCTGGCTCGCGACAAGACCGGCGTCGCGTTCCGCCAGCCGGTCAAGGTCCTGCCGCGCGATCGCACCGAGCAGGGCAAGCCGCGGGAGCGTTCCGCGACGATTTTCGCGCTGACCGTGTCCGGAGAGGGCATTGGCGGCTTGCTCAACGCCTTCTGAGCCGCCATTTGATCCAATGGTCCATTGATGGGGCGGCCGGAATCACCCACGTTCGTCGTGGTTGATTGCTGGCGTTCGCGCTCTATCTTTTAACTTGGCGTTGACTTCCAATATTATAGCAATGTCGAGAGCCGACACCGACGAGGCCGATGGCGTGATGGCACCGCGTGCGAGCGGACCGAACCAGAACGACGATGACGTGACCGGCGGTACCGGAACCGGTACCGGCACCGTCGTCAAGACACGACCCAAGACCAAGAAGCCGTCGATGTACCGCGTTCTGCTGCTGAACGACGACTACACGCCGATGGAGTTCGTCGTCCACGTGCTGGAGCGCTTCTTCAACAAGAGCCGGGAAGCGGCGACAGAGATCATGCTTCATGTGCACCACCGGGGCGTCGGTGTGTGCGGCGTCTACACCTACGAGGTGGCGGAGACGAAGGTCACCCAGACCATCGATTTCGCGCGCCGGCACCAGCACCCGCTGCAATGCACGATGGAGAAGGAATGAGGCGTTCTGCCCTGACGCAGGCGCCGGTGGAGTGAAGGAGAGGGTACAATGCTGTCGCCGAATCTAGAGCAAACCTTGCGCCGGGCCCTCGCCTACGCCAACGACCGGCGGCACGACTACGCGACCCTCGAGCACCTGCTGCTGGCCTTGGTGGACGACCAGGACGCGATCGCGGTGATGCGGGCCTGCAACGTCGATGTCGAGCGCTTGCGCCGCGACCTCAGCGACTATGTCGACAACCAGCTGGGCAACATCGTCGGCAGCCACCACAACGAAGCCAAGCCGACCGCCGGCTTCCAGCGCGTGCTGCAGCGCGCGGCCATCCATGTGCAGTCCTCCGGCCGCGAGGAGGTGACCGGCGCCAACATCCTGGTCGCGCTGTTCTCCGAGCGCGAGAGCCACGCCGTGTTCTTCCTGCAGGAGCAGGAGATGTCGCGGCTCGACGCCGTCAACTACATCAGCCACGGCATCGCCAAGGCGCCCGGCCGCTCCGAGGCGCGGCGCGTGCGCGGCGCCGACCCGGAAGCCGAGGGCAACGGCGGCGTGAAGACCGGCAGCGATGCGCTCGAGGCCTATTGCGTCAACCTGAACCAGAAGGCCAAGGACGGCCGCATCGACCCGCTGATCGGGCGCGAGTCCGAGGTCAACCGCACCATCCAGGTGCTGTGCCGCCGCACCAAGAACAACCCGCTCTATGTCGGCGATCCGGGCGTCGGCAAGACCGCCATCGCCGAGGGCCTGGCGCGCCGCATCGTCAACGGGGACGTGCCGGACGTGCTGAAGAACGCCACCATCTTCGCGCTCGACATGGGCGCGCTGCTCGCCGGCACGCGCTATCGCGGCGACTTCGAGGAGCGCCTGAAGGCGGTGGTGAAGGAGCTGGAGGCCACCGAGGGCGCTATCCTCTTCATCGACGAGATCCACACCGTGATCGGCGCCGGCGCGACCTCCGGCGGCTCGATGGACGCGTCGAACCTGCTGAAGCCCGCCCTGCAGTCAGGGCAGCTGCGCTGCATCGGCTCCACCACCTACAAGGAATACCGGCAGTATTTCGAGAAGGACCGCGCCCTGGTCCGCCGCTTCCAGAAGATCGACGTCAACGAGCCTTCGGTCGAGGATGCGGTCAAGATCCTGCGCGGCCTCAAGCCGTACTACGAGAAGCATCACTCCGTGCGCTACACCCAGGAAGCGATCCGCGCTTCGGTGGAGCTGGCGGCGCGCTACATCAACGACCGCAAGCTGCCCGACAAGGCCATCGACGTGATCGACGAGGTCGGCGCGGCGCAGATGCTGCTGCCGGAATCCAAGCGCAAGAAGACCATCACGGTGAAGGACGTGGAGGCGACGGTCGCCACCATCGCCCGCATCCCGCCCAAGTCGGTCAGCAAGGACGACAAGGCTACGCTCAAGAATCTGATGCGCGACTTGAAGACCATGGTGTTCGGCCAGGACAAGGCGATCGAGGCGCTGGTCGCGGCGATCAAGCTCAGCCGCGCCGGGCTGCGCGAACCGGAAAAGCCGATCGGCTGCTACCTGTTCTCAGGCCCGACCGGCGTCGGCAAGACAGAGGTCGCCCGCCAACTGGCCTTGTGCATGGGGATCGAACTCACCCGCTTCGACATGTCGGAATATATGGAGCGGCATACTGTCTCC
>DASUOA010000169.1:0-8301 GCA_036276895.1 Arenimonas sp.
CCGGCGCCGCCTCGCCGCGGATCGCGCCGTGCTTGGCACCGGGCTCGATCACCAGCTCGACTTCGCGGTCGAGCACCAGATTGCCCTTGACCTCGCTGCCCGCCTCCAGGGTTACCCGCGGCTTGCTGCTGTTGCCGTTGAACCACCAGCCCTGCGGCTTGTGCACGCGCAGGTCGCCGGCGATGACGCTGCCCTTGCGCAGGGTGATGTCGCCGTTGGTGGTCGCGACATCGCCGCCGACGCGGGCGTCGTCGAGCTCGATGCGGCCGTTGACGTTCTCGATGTCGCCGCCGACCTGCGCCTTGCTGCCCAGCTCGATGCTGCCGTTGACGGCTTCGACGTCGCGCTCGATCTCGGCGCCGTCGTCGATGCGGATGCCACCGTTGACCGTTTCGACCACGCGCACGCGGGCGCCATCGCCGACTCGGATGCCACCGTTGACGGTCTCGGCGCTGCCGACGTCGGCCTTGCTGCCGATGCGGATGCTGCCGTTGACGGTATCGGCGCTGCGCACCTTGGCACCGTCACGGATGGTGATGCTGCCGTTGACGCTGTCGAGACTGCCGTATTCCTCGCCGGCTTCGGCGGTGATGCTGCCGAACACGCGGTCGACGTTCTTGCCGGCGAAGGCCGGTGAGGCCAGTGCCAATGCCACGCAGGCGGCGAGGGCGAGCGGGGCGATGCGGGAAGGCTGCAGCATGTCGGGGTCTCCACGGGTTGATGCATCTGGGATGCGCTCGGCGCCAACAGGGTTTAAAGCCGGCGCCGCCAGCATCACTGCCGCGTCTACAATTGCCATGTGCCAGACGTTGGAGTGCCGTGTGACCGACCCCGCCCGTCCCAAGCCGCTGTTGCTGCTGATCCTCGATGGCTGGGGCCATCGCCTGGAGACCGCCGACAACGCCATCGCCCTGGCCGCGCTGCCGAACTGGCGCCGGCTGCTGGCCGAATGCCCGCACACCCTGGTGCACACCGAGGGCCGCCACGTCGGCCTGCCCGACGGGCAGATGGGCAATAGCGAAGTCGGGCACATGAACATCGGCGCCGGCCGCATCGTCTACCAGGATCTGACCCGGGTCGATGCCGCCATCGAGGATGGCAGCTTCTTCGCCAATCCCGAACTACTCGCCGCCTGCGCCGGCGCCAAGGCCGCCGGTGGCACCCTGCATGTGTTCGGCCTGCTCTCGCCCGGTGGCGTGCACAGCCATGAGGCGCACCTCTTCGCGATGCTGGCGCTGGCGCAGCGCCAGGGCGTGGCGCAGGTGGCGGTGCATGCCTTCCTCGACGGCCGCGACACTCCGCCGAAGTCGGCCGAGCCCAGCCTGCAGCGCTTGCAGCAGGTCTGCAGCGAGCTCGGCAATGCCCGCATCGCCAGCGTCAGCGGCCGCTACTACGCGATGGATCGCGACCAGCGCTGGGAGCGCGTGCAGCCGGCCTATACCGCGATCACCGAGGCGGAATCGCAGTACCACGCCGCCGACGCGCTGGCCGCACTGCAGGCCGCCTACGGCCGCGGCGAGAACGACGAGTTCGTCAAGCCGACGGTGCTGGCCGGCGCGCAGCCGATGCGCGATGGCGACGCGGTGGTGTTCATGAACTTCCGCGCCGATCGCGCCCGGCAGCTCACCGCCGCCTTCGTCAGCGACGACTTCAGCGGCTTCGCGCGTCCGCGCGCGATCGCGCTGTCGCGTTTCGTTTGCCTCGCCGAGTACGACGCCAAGCTGCCGGCTGCGGTCGCCTATCCGGCGGAAGACCTGCGCCACACGCTGGGCGAGGAACTCGCCGCGCAGGGCCTCACCCAGCTGCGCATCGCCGAAACCGAGAAGTACGCGCACGTCACCTTCTTCTTCAGCGGCGGTCGCGAAGACGTGCTGGCCGGCGAAGAACGAGTGCTGATCCCTTCGCCCAAGGTCGCTACCTACGATCTGCAGCCGGAAATGAGCCTGCCGCAGCTGACGGAGCGCCTGTGCAGCGAAATCGCCGATGGCCGCTTCGATGTGATCGTCTGCAACATCGCCAACCCCGACATGGTCGGGCACAGCGGCAGCCTGCCCGCCGCGATCAAGGCGGCCGAAGCGGTCGATGTCGCGCTCGGCCGCCTGCGCGCGGCGATCGCCGTCGCCGGCGGCGAGATGATCGTGACCGCCGACCACGGCAATCTGGAAATGATGCGCGACCCGGAGACCGGCCAACCGCATACCGCGCATACCGTCGGCCCGGTGCCGCTGGTCTACGTCGGCCGTCCGGCGACTTTGCGCAATGGCGGCGCCTTGCGCGACATCGCACCGACCCTGCTCGCGCTGCTGGGCCTGCCCAAGCCGGCGGAAATGAGCGGACAGTCGCTGGTGCAGTTCGCTTGAAGACCGCCGTCGCCACCGGTATGCTGGCGCTGCTGCTGGCAGCGCCGCTGTGGGCGCAGAGCGCCAGTGAGCGCAAGCAGCAGGAGGCCGCGGCGCAGCAGCGCTTGGAAGCCTTGCGCACGCAGCTGCGCGAACTCGGCGCCGACCAGCAGCGCATCGATGCCGAGCGCGGCGAGGCCACGACGGCCCTGCGCGAGGCCGATCGCGCGGTCGGCGAGGCCGGACGCGCACTACGCCAGACCGAGGCCGGCATCGCCACCCAGGAAGTCGAACTGCAGCGCCTGCAGGCGCAGCAAGTCACGCTGGAGCAAAGCCTCGGGCAGCAGCGCGAGGCGCTCGCGGCGCTGGTGCGCTCGGCCTACGCGCTGGGCCGGCACGAGCAACTCAAGCTGCTGCTGGCGCAGGACCGGCTCGCCGACTTGGCGCGGGTGTTGGCCTATCACCGCTATTTCCAGAACGACCGCCAGCAGCGCATCGCCGGTCTGCTCGGCGAACTGCAGGCCTTGGCCGACCTCGCCGCGGAAGTGCTGGCGCAGAAACAGGCACTCGATGCCGCGCGACAGCAGCAGCAGGATGAACTGGCGGCGCTGGAGCAGCAACGCGGCCAGCGCCAGGAACTGCTCGGCGAGCTCGACCGCCGCCTGCGCGACCAGAAGGCGCGCGTGCAGGCGCTGGGTCGCGACGAAAAGGCGGTGCTGGCCCTGCTCGAACGGCTGCGCGACGCCATCGCCGACATCCCGCGCCAGGTCGAGGACAACCGCCCCTTCGCCAGCCGTCGCGGCCAGCTCGGACGACCGCTGGCGGGCCAGCAACTCACCGGCTACGGCGCCCGCCTGCCCGATGGCCGGCAGAGCGATGGCCTGCTGATCGCCGGCACCGCCGGCGCCGAGGTGCGTGCCACGGCGCCCGGCCGTGTCGCCTTCGCCGATTGGCTCAAGGGCTATGGCCTGCTGCTGATCCTCGATCACGGTGACGGCTGGATGAGCCTGTACGCGCACAACGATGCCCTGCTCAAGGACGTCGGCGACTGGGTGCGCGGCGGCGAGGCGCTGGCCACCGTCGGCAGCTCCGGTGGCCTTGGTCGCCCGGCGCTGTACTTCGAGTTGCGACAAAACGGCCAGCCGCAGAACCCGCGGCCCTGGCTCAAACCCTGAGGCGAGCGGCGCATACTGATGACCATGCTGCGTTCACTGACTTCCGTGCTGTTGCTGCTTGTCGCCCTCTCGGCTCACGCCGAGCCGCCGGCCGAGCCGTCGGCGGCCGAGCGCGAGGCCGCGCAACGTGCGGGCGTTCCAACCGAGGAGATCCAGCGCTACGTCGCCGTGTATCGCGCCATCCGCCAGGCCTATGTCGAGCCGCTGTCCGACGAACAGTTGATGCGCGCCGCGCTGCGCGGCCTGCTGCTCGACCTCGACCCGCACAGCGCCTACCTGCGCCAGGACGAGGCCGAGGCACTGGACGAGCTCGCGCACGGTCATTACATCGGCATCGGCATCGAGATCGAACAACAGGCTGATCGCAGCATCGTCATCATCGCGCCACTGGACGGTTCACCCGCCGCGCGCGCCGGCCTGCGCAGCGGCGATGTGATCACCGCCATCGACGGCAAGGCGCTGGACGTCGAACACGCCGATGCCGCCAGCCAGCTGCTGCGCGGCGAAGCCGGCAGCCGCATCGTGCTGACCGTGCTCAGTCCCGGCAGCGACACCCCGCGCGATGTGGAAATGCAACGCGAGCAGATCGATGTCGACAGCGTCGAGTCGCGCCTGCTCGAGCCCGGCTTCGCCTATCTGCGCGTCGCCAGCTTCCAGGTCGATACCGCGCCGCAGCTTCGTCGGCAACTGGCAGCGATGAGCGATACCTCGGGTGGCGCGCTGCAGGGCGTGGTGCTGGACCTACGCAGCAATCCCGGCGGGCTGCTGCATGCCGCCGTGGAAGTGGCCGATGCCTTCCTCGACAGCGGCGTGATCGTCAGCACCCGCGGCCGGCTGAGCTATTCCAATGCCGAGTACCGCGCCAAGCCCGGTGACGCCAGCGGCGGTGCGGACATGGTGGTGCTGATCGACAGCGGCACGGCGAGTGCCGCCGAGGTGCTGGCCGGCGCCCTGCGCGACCACGAGCGCGCCACGTTGATGGGCAGCCGGAGCTTCGGCAAGGGCTCGGTGCAGACGGTGATGCCGTTGGACAACGGCGACTCGGTGAAGCTCACCACCGCGCGCTATTACACGCCCAGCGGCAAGTCGATCCAGGCGCGCGGCATCAAGCCCGACGTGGTGCTGCGCGGCAAGGCCGCACGCGGCCTGCGTGAGCAGGACCTGCCGCGCCACATCAGCGGCAGCGACGAACAGGCCGACGGCTATGCCAAGGGCGAGTTGATCGCCGGCGACGCCGCCATCGAAGCGGCGCTGGCGCATCTGCACCGCCGCCTCAGCGCTTCCAGCGCGCCACGCTGAGCCTCAAGCCTGCACGAACCAACCCAGCACCTCATCCTCGGCACCGAGTCGTATCTCGCCGCGATGCTGCAGACCCAGCTGCTGCAGCAGGCTGATCGAGCGCGTGTTGTCGAGAGCGGTGATCGCCGCGATCGGCTGCAGACCAAGCACTGTGTTGCCGTATTCAAGCACCGCCCGCGCCGCTTCGCGCGCATAGCCTTGGCCGCGATGCTCGGGCAGCAGCGCGTAGCCGATATCGGCGTGCGGCAAGGTCGGGCGCAACAGCAGACCGCACATGCCGATGGCGACGCCATCACTGCGGCGATCGACGCGATACAGGCCGAAGCCATGCCGGTCGTACATCGCCAAGGGGCCTTCGCGCAGGTAGCGACAGGCGCTGTCAATATCATGCACGCCGCGATCGCCGATGAAGCGCAGCCAGTCCGGATCGTTGACCAGGCGCAGGATGAAGTCGGCATCGCCAAGACCCAAGGCCGAGATCCGCAAGCGTTCGGTCTGCAACAGGGCCATGCGCGAAAGTCCTGAAAGTATCCCCCGCATTTTGCCGCAAGCGGGCAACGCCATGCCCCAACCAACGACAGGGTCATCGCCGAAAAACCCCGTGCTAGAGTCCGACGCTCACCGCCGGCGCCACGCCCGTCGCGCGTTGGTCCCATCGCACGAGGAGTCCGAATGAGCTTGCCCCGTATCCGCCCGCTGCTGCTCGCGCTGGCGCTTGCCTGTTCCGCGCCGGCCTTTGCCGCCGATGCACCGATCGCGCTGCCCAAGGGCGTCACCGCCGTCACCAGTGTCGAGGGCATCAGTGAATACCGCCTGCCCAACGGCCTGCGGGTGTTGATCTTCCCTGACCAGACCAAGCCCACCGTCACCGTCAACATCACCTACAACGTCGGCTCGCGCCATGAGGGTTACGGCGAGACCGGCATGGCGCATCTGCTCGAGCACCTGCTGTTCAAGGGCACGCCAAAGAACCCTGATATCCCCGGCGAGTTCCGCAAGCGCGGCATCAGCTTCAACGGCACCACCTGGTACGACCGCACCAACTACTTCGGCAGCTTCGCTGCAGGCCAGGACAATCTGCGCTTCCTGCTCGAGCTCGAAGCCGACCGCATGGTCAACTCGCACGTCGCGCGCACCGATCTCGACACCGAGATGACGGTGGTGCGCAACGAAATGGAGATGGGCGAGAACAATCCGTTCCGGGTGCTGATGTCGCGCCTGGGCTCGATGGCCTACCTCTGGCACAACTACGGCAACTCGACCATCGGCGCCCGTGCCGACATCGAGAACATGCCGATCGAGGCGTTGCAGGATTTCTACCGTCGCTATTACCGCCCGGATAACGCCACCGTGCTGGTCGCCGGCCGCGTCGATACGGCGGAGACCATCGCGCTGGTGGCGCAGGCCTTCGGTCAGCTCAAGAA
Source organism: Arenimonas sp. (assembly GCA_036276895.1). Classification (GTDB taxonomy): domain Bacteria; phylum Pseudomonadota; class Gammaproteobacteria; order Xanthomonadales; family Xanthomonadaceae; genus Arenimonas. Next base: position 6,238 of record DASUOA010000169.1, read on the forward strand.
GCCGGCGACGCCGGTCGCCAGCACTTACACCCGTGAGCCGACCCAGGACGGCGAACGCGAAGTGGTGGTGCGTCGCGTCGGCGATGCTCGCGTGGTCGGCCTGTCCTACCACATCCCGGCCGGCACCCATCCGGATGCGGCGGCGTTGCAGGTGCTGGGCGAAGTGCTCGGCGACACGCCCAGCGGTCGCCTGCACAAGGCCCTGGTCGAGTCGCGCATGGCCGCCGGCGTCTACGCCTGGCCGATGCTGCTGGCCGAGCCTGGCTACTTCATGGTGCTGGCGCAGATGCCGCGCGACGGCGACGACCAGGCCCTGGTCGACAAACTGCTGCCGCTGGTCGAGCGCGCCATGGAAACGCCGATCAGCGAGGATGAAGTCGCGCGCGCCAAGACCAAGCTGCTCAAGGACACCGAGCTGCTGTTCAACGACGCCAACCGTACCGCCACCGCGCTGTCGGAAGCGATCGCGGCCGGCGACTGGCGACTGTTCTTCGTCAATCGCGATCGCGTCGAGAAAGTCACCCGCGATGACGTGATCCGCGTCGCGCAAACCTACTTCAAGCCCGAGAACCGCACCCTCGGTCGCTTCCTGCCCACCGACAAGCCCGAGCGCGCCGAGATTCCCGAGGCGCCGAGCGTCGCCTCGCTGGTCGACGGCTACCAGGGCCGCGCCGCGATCGAGCAAGGCGAAGCCTTCGACCCGACACCCGCCACCATCGACGCGCGCACCGAACTCGGCACGCTCGCCAACGGCACCAAGCTGGCACTGCTGGCCAAGGAAAACCGCGGCGACACCGTGAACTTCTCGCTGCGCTTCCTGTTCGGCAGTGCCGAGGACGTGAACGGCCGCAGCCTGGCCGGTGGCGCAGTCGCCGAGATGCTGCTGCGTGGCACGGAAAAGCTGAGCCGCGACGAAATCAGCCGGCGTCTGGACGAACTCAAGGCCCGTCTCGATGTCCAGGGCGACGCGCAGAGCATCAGCGTCAGCGGCAGCACCACCCGCGAGCACCTGCCGGCGCTGGTCGACCTGGTCGCCGAAGTGCTCAAGTCGCCGCGTTTCGACGACGCCGAGTTCGAGCAGCTGCGCACCCAGGCCATCACCTATCTGCAGGCGCAGATGAGCGAACCCAACGCGGTCGCCGGCAAGGCGATGAACCGCCACTTCGAAGGCCATTGGCCGAAGGGGCATCCGCGCTATGTCGAGACCTTCGAGGAAAGCCTGGCGAACTACCGCGCGCTGCAGCTCGATGCGGTCAAGGCCTTCCATCGCGAGTTCTACGGTGCCGGCTTCGGCGAGATCGCCGCGGTCGGCGACTTCGACGCCGCGGCGCTGAAAGCGCAGCTCGCCCGCCATTTCGGTGACTGGACCACCGCCAAGCCGTTCGTGCGCGTCGATGACGCGTTCCGCGAGCAGTCGGCGGTGACCACACGCCTGGAGACGCCGGACAAGGCCAACGCCATCCTGCTGATGGGCAGCCGCTTCGCGATGTCGGACAGCCATCCCGACCACGCGGCGATGCTGGTCGCCAACCACATCTTCGGCGGCGGTGGCATGAAGTCGCGCCTGGCCGACCGCGTGCGGCAGAAGGAAGGCCTCAGCTACGGCGCCGGCTCCGGCTACAACGCACACGGCATCGACATCAAGGCCAGCCACTCGCTGTGGGCGATCGCCGCGCCGGAGAACATCCCGAAAGTGGAGACGGCCTTCGCCGAAGAGCTGCAGCGCTTCGTCGACGAGGGCGTCAGCGAAGCCGAGTTGAAGGAAGCCGTCGACGGCATCCTCAACATGCGTACGCTGGGTCGCGCCGAGGACGGCAACCTGGTCGAGCAACTGCGCAACAACCGCTACCTCGAGCGCCAGATGGCCGGGTCGGGCGAGCTGGAAGCCAAGATCAAGGCGCTGACCAAGGCCGAGGTCGACGCCGCGATCAAGCGCCATGTCGATCCCAAGGCCTACGCCCTGTTCGCCGCCGGCGACTTCGCCAAACACCAGCCGAAGCAGTAAACGCAGCGCACGCAACACTCGCATCGGGCCCCGAAAGGGGCCCGATGTTTTTCTGGATG
>DASUOA010000170.1:0-16914 GCA_036276895.1 Arenimonas sp.
GCTTCGATCTGGCTCTGGAAATCGGCGGTGCGGCGCTTGACTTCGGTGATGTCGGTGGCGAACTTCACCACCTTGTAGGGTTTGCCATCGGGATCAAGGATCGGGTTGTAGCTGGCTTCGATCCACACCTCGCGCCCGCCCTTGGCCAGGCGTTTGTACTGGCCGGCGTCGTACTCGCCGCGGCCGAGCTTGCGCCAGAACTCGCGATAGGCGGCCGACTCGCGCTCGGCCGGATCGACGAACAGCCGGTGATGCTGGCCCACCACTTCAGACTCGGCATAGCCCATCGCCCGCAGGAAGTTGGCATTGGCCTTGAGGATGCGTCCCTGCAGGTCGAACTCGACCACCGCCATCGCGGTGTCGATCGCCGCCAGCTGCCCGCCGACATCGGCCTCGTGTCGCTTCTGCGCGGTAATGTCGGTAGCGAACTTGATCACCTTGCGCGGCCGGCCGCCGGCATCGAATACCGGGTTGTAACTGGCCTGGATCCACACCTCGCGGCCGCCCTTGCCGATCCGCTTGTACTGCCCGGCATCGAACTCGCCACGCCCGAGCTTGGCCCAGAACGCGCGATAGTCAGCACTCTGCGCCTGCTCCGGGGTCACGAACAGGCGGTGGTGCTGTCCGCGCACTTCGGCCAGGCTGTAACCCATGGCCTGCAGGAAGTTGTCATTGGCATCGAGGATGCGGCCCTCGAGATCGAACTCGATCACCGCCTGCGAGCGGCGGATGGCCTCGACCTGGCCACGCAGCTCGCTGCCTGACGCGAACAGTCGGACGAATCCCAGCGACAATCGACGCAAGCGCGACATGGGGGCAGGCTCCAGGTGGTCGGCACACAGGTGCGGCCCACCCCGCCAAGGGCGACCGCCGGCGACCACGCTAGCAAGGCCGCGGCAAGACCATGTGAAGACAGCAGCCGCCTAGCCTGCGGCGCGGTCCCGGCCATGCAACCACACGCGCAGCGCCTCGAACGGCATCGGCCGGGCCATCAGATAGCCCTGCACCTCGTCGCAGTCATTGCTGCGCAACCACGCCAGCTCGGCATCGGTCTCGACGCCTTCGGCGATGGTGATGAGGCCGAAGCTTCGCGCCAGGGCCAGCATCGAACGGCAGATCGCCGCGTTCTGCGGATCGTCCTGGACCTGGGTGACGAAGGCGCGGTCGATCTTTAGCTTGTGCACCGGCAGCCGGCGCAGATAGGCCATCGACGAATAGCCGGTGCCGAAATCATCGATCGACAGGCGCAGGCCCAGCTCGCGCAACTCGGTCATGCGCTCGATGGTCTGCTGCGGGTTGTCCATCACCAGGCTCTCGGTGAGCTCCAGCTCGATGGCGCCTTCCGGCAGCTCGTGTTCGCGCAGGCAGGCGGCGACTTCGGCGACATAGCCCGGCGTCGCGAACTGCAGGGCCGACACGTTGACGGCAACGACCAGGTCGCCCCAGCCGTCGGCGGCCAGTCGCTGGTACTGGCGGCAGGCCTCCTGCAGCACCCAGCGACCGATCGGCACGATCAAGCCGCTGCTCTCGCACAGCTCGATGAACTCCGCCGGCGGCACCAGCCCGCGCTCGGGGTCGCGCCAGCGCAGCAGGGCTTCGACGCCGACCGGGCGCTCGTCGTCGACCCGGCACTGCGGCTGGAAGAACAGTTCGAACTCCTGATTGTGGATCGCCGTGTGCAGGCGTCCCACCATCTCCAGGCGGTTGCCGCTGCGCTGCTCCAGCGGCGCTTCGAACTCGCGCACGCTGATGCCGGCGCGGCGCTTGGCCTCGTGCATGGCGGTGCTGGCACGCTTGACCAGCAAGTCGGCGCGCTCGGCATGCTCAGGGAAGCGGGCGATGCCGATGTTCGGCGTCAGGTAATTGAGCGTGCCCATGGCTTCGACCGGCGTCGCCAGCGTGGCACGCAGGGCCGACAGCGCAGCGGAGTAATCGCCGTCGCGGTCGAGGTCCAGGCACAGCGCGAACTCGTCGCCACCCAGGCGCGCCACCGCTGCCCTACCGGCGGCCAGCATCTGCAAACGCTCGCCGACGCGACGCAGTACCGCGTCGCCGATCGCGTGACCCAGGTTGTCGTTGATCAACTGGAACTGGCTGAAGTCGAACACCGCCAGCGCCATGCGTTGGCCCCGCTGAGCCGCCACGTCGAGGTCGGTCGCCAGCGTAGCCAGAAAGGCGGTGCGATTGGGCAGGCGGGTGAGCTCGTCGTGGCTGGCCAGAAATGCCGCCTGCGCCTTGAGCCGTTCGCGCTCGCTGACATCGTCGGCGAGCATCAGCCGTGCCGGGCGACCACCGAAATCGAGATCGGCGACATGCAGCATCACCCGGATATCGTGGCCATCGCGGTGTCGATGCCGCCAGGGGCCCGAGCGCCCTTCCGGCAAGGGCCGCTGCGGCATATCGGCCTGCAGGTCATCGGGACGCAACGCCAGGAACTGCTCGCGATCGTAGCCATACTGGCGCAACGCGGCTTCATTGACGCCGAGCAGCTGCTGCGTCTCGCGCGCGACGAGCCAGCCGGCCAAGGGATTACGCTCGAACACGAAGCGGTACTGCCGCTCGGCCTCGTTCAACTGCAGCAGCAGCTGCGCGCGGTGCTCCGCAGTGCGCCGGGCGCGACGCAGCACCAGCCCCCAGGCCAGGCTGTACAGTCCGGCACCGAGCAGGGTCAACGCGACGAAGGCATACCACGGCGCCAGCGTTTCGTGGCGACCCAGACCGACCACGGCGGCCAGCGGATAGTCGTCCAGCACCTGGAAGGCGCAGAGGCGGCGCACGCCATCGATCGGGCTCACCGTATCGAGCAGACCGCGCTTGGCGTCCTGCATACGCGTATGCAGGCAGCGTGCCTCGAAACGCACCTCGCCCAATGCCACCGCATCATTGCTGCGCGCCAGCAGTGCGCCATCGATCGCCATCACGCTGGCGACGCCGGTCTCGCCCAGCGGCAGATCGGCGACCAGCGGCTGCAAGGCCGACAAGCGCAAGCGCGTCACCACGAAGCCGCCACGCCAAGCCTCACCCAGTTCGGGCAACGGACGCGCCATCGGCAGCAACCATTCGCCATCGCGGCCGCGACGCAGGGGGCCGACGCGAAGCTCGCTGCTTCCCGGCGTCGCGCTGGCATACCAGCGCGCCAGTTCCGGCTCGTCCTCGCCCGGCGTCAGCGCCCGCCCATCGGCAGCGACCACCACCACGCCATCGACCTCGGCATGACGCGCGGCGATCTCGGCGGCCATGGTCGGCAGCACCGCCGGCAGCGCATCCGGCGTACGCCGCTGCAACTGCAGCGCATCGCCGACGAAGCCCCCCAGGGCACGATCGAGATTGCGCAGCTGCATCGACAGGCTGCGGGCGATTCCGGTGGCGTGCGCTGCCGCCTGGCTACCGGCGGCATCGAGGCGCTGGTCGTAGTCGCGCCACAGCAGCGGCAACACCAGCAGGGCCAGCAACAGGGTGAGGCCGACGCCGAGGCGTGCGGGATGCGAATCGTGTTCCGGATGCGAACGGTCCGACACCAGCGGGCGTGCCTCCCTGCAGAAGGATGGTGTGTCCAAGCGCCCGCCGCGCCCGAAGCCTCCCGATTATGGCATCCCCGCAGGGCAAGGCCTATGCTCGCCGCCATGGGCAGCGATTCGCCTTCCGCCGCCGAGCAGGCCCGCCTCGCCGCGTTGCAGCGCACGGCGATCTTCGGCACCGCGCGCGAGCCGGAATTCGACCTGCTGACGCGTCTGGCCGCCGAGCTGTGCGGACTGCCCTATGCCTTCATCACCTTCGTCGATGCCGAATCGGTGTGGCCGAAATCGATGTATGGCATCGAGGCACCGGAGGCGATTCCGCGCGGCACCGATTACTGCGACCTGGTGGTGCGCTCGGGTGCACCGCTGCAGATCCACGATGTCCGCAGCGACGCGCGCACGGCGCAACTGCCGGTGACTGCGGAGGGTCTGTTCCGCAGCTACGCCGGCGTGCCGCTGATGACCGCCGACCAGCAGCCGATCGGCACCCTCTGCGTGCTCGGCGATCAACCGCGCGAAGCCGATACGCACACGCTGGAGCTGCTCGAAGCCCTGGCCGGACAGGTGATGGCGCTGGTCGAACTGCGCCAGACCAAGCGCGAACTCGAGGCCAACCTGCGACGGATGGAGCAGCTGGCCAGCACCGACGAACTGACCGGCCTGATGAACCGCCGCCGGCTGATGCAGAAGCTGGCCGAGGAATGCGCGCGCGGCCGCCGCTCCCTCGAACCCTTGGCGCTGGTGCTGCTCGACCTCGACCACTTCAAGGCGGTCAACGATCGCTGGGGCCATGCCACCGGCGACATCGTGCTGGCCAATACCGGTCGATTGATCCTCGACTCGCTGCGCGAAACCGACAGTGCCGGTCGCTACGGCGGCGAAGAGTTGTGCCTGATCCTGCCCGGCACCGCCGCCGACGGCGCGCTCAATGTCGCCGAACTACTGCGCAATCGGATGGAATCACTGGCGCGGGCCCTGCACGGCGCACCGGCCTATGTCACGGGCAGCTTCGGTGTCGCACTCGCGATCAGCGCCGACGACTATCACGCTGAAGACCTGCTGGCGCGCGCCGATGCCGCGCTCTACCGCGCCAAGCACCAGGGCCGCAACCGCGTGGTGCTGGCGGCGCCCGAGGACGCCTGAGGCCGGATCAGTCGGTCGCGTCGCGACAACGCCCGCTGCGCGGCGCGCTCAGTGCGCGGCCTTGCTGCCCTTGCTGACCGTCGTGCTCATCAGCTTGTCGGTCCAGGCGATACCGATCGCCGAGAAGATGAAGACGATGTGGATGATGGTCTGCCACATCACGCCTTCGGAAGTGAAGTTGCTGCAACCGGCGGTCTCAACCATCGCCTTGGCCTGTGATGCGGCCAGCGAGCCACACACCGGCAGGCCGTCGAGATTGCTGATGGCGATGAAGGTCTTGAGCAGGTGGATCGAGCTGATGCCAATGATCGCCATCGCCAGCTTGACCTTGAGCACCGAGGCGTTGACGTGGCTCAGCCACTCCGGCTGGTCGGGATGGCCTTCCAGGCGCAGGCGCGAGACGAAGGTCTCGTAGCCGCCGACGATCACCATCACCAGCAGGTTGGAGATCATCACCACGTCGATGAGCCCCAATACCAGCAGCATGATGCCCTGCTCGGTCAGGGTATTGGCGCCGAGCACCAGTACGCCCAGTTCCTTGAGGAACAGGAAGACGTAAACGCACTGGGCGATGATCAGGCCGAGATACAGCGGCAGCTGCAGCCAGCGCGAGGCGAAGATCAGGGTGGGCAGCGGGCCCATGCTGGGCTTGTTGGATGCGGTGTTCATGGGCAGGTGATGACGTTCACTTCTTGCGGGCGAGGGCGATGACGAACACCACGGCACCCACGGCGAGCAGGCCGTAGCCAAGCTCGACCGGCGGCGCCTTGCGCTCGGTATTGGTCAGCTCCATCGGGCCGAGCTTGGCGACGGTCTCGGTGCGATCAAAGCCGATCATGCCGGCGGCGATGGCGCCACCGGCGACCAGCAGCAACAGGGCAAGGCCGAACAGGAATCCGCGCATGGCCGGTCTCCGGGCTTCAGGGCGCGCCAGCTTAGGGGCGGCGCCGGCGCTTGCCAAGTGCGGCGCGGTTCAGGCCAGCCGCACGCCCGGCAGGCCGAGCACGTAGTCGGCACCCATCAACTGCGAGGGCGTGTAGTAGCCGCCCGCGGGGCGCGCGCCGGACAGCAGGCGCTGGGCGATGCCGAGCGCGGCATCGACCGTCAGCGAATAGCCGTTGGGCGTGCGCAGTTGCAGCCGCTCCTCGAAGCCGTTGGCATCGCGCACTTCGCCCCAGACCACGCAGTCGCTGCGCTCGCGGGTACGCGCCGAGGGGCCGTCCATGCGCCGCTCGATGCGTGCCTGCAGCCAGCGCTGCAGCGGCCGCCAGCGCAGCAGCGGGCCGAGCGGCCCCAGCCGGCGCATGCGCGCGATCAACGCCGGCGGCATCGCCATGTACACCTCGATGTCGGGAATACCGGTCGAGACAAAGGCGGTGTAGACATCGCCCCAGGGGATGGTCATGGCGCTGCGCCATTGACCGTCACGCTCGAAGTCGCGCGTCTTCCACGCCAGCGGCACCGCCTGCAGCACGCCATCCTTGCGCACCCGGCCGCCGTGGCCGAGGCCTTCGACGCTGGTCTTGGCGGTGCCCGGGCTCGGCCCGCCGCCGGCCTCGAAGGCCAGCACCAGCGACAGCGCCTTGGGCATTCGCGCCTTGAGCAGGGCGGCCAGGCAATCGGTGGGCACCACATCGAAGCCGCTGCCCGGCAGCACCACGATGCCACGCTGCGCCGCGCGCGCGTGCTGCGCATGGCAGTGCGCGAAGACATCGATCTCGCCGGTGATGTCGAGGTAGTGCGCGCCGACCGCGAGGCAGCCTTCGAGCATCGGCGCGCAGGTCTGCGAGAACGGGCCGGCGCAATGCAGCACCAGCGCGATGCCGTTCAAGCCGTTCTCCACCGCCTGCGCGTGGTCGAGCCCGAACACCCGCACCGGCAGCGAGAGGCGCTGGCCCAGCGTTTCCAAGGCCTGCGCATTACGCCCGGCCAGCACCGGCTTCAAGCCGCGCTCGACCGCCGCCTCGGCGATCAGCTGGCCGGTGTAGCCGTTGGCGCCGTAGATCATCCACTCCATCGCAGTGCTCGCAAAGGCCCATGCTAGGCTCGCGAGCATACCAAGCGCGCCCTTTATCCGATGAAGCGATTCCTGCTGCCCGCTGCCATGAGCCTCGCGATCTCCCTGCCTGCCGACGCCGAACAACTCACCCTCGAAGCGATCACCGGCAGCGCGCCGCTGTCCGGGCCGACGCTGACGCAAGCGGCGATCTCGCCCGATGGCCGGCTGGTCAGTTTCCTGCGCGGCAAAGACGTTGATCGCAACCGCCTCGACCTGTGGGCCTTCGATGTCGAAGCCGGCAAGGCACGGCTGCTGGTCGATTCGAAGGTGCTGCTGCCCGGCGACGAAGAACTCTCCGACGAGGAGAAGGCACGCCGCGAACGGCAACGCATCGCCGCGCTGTCCGGCATCGTCGCCTACCAGTGGGCGCCGGACGGCAAGCAGCTGCTGTTCCCGCTCGGCGGCGAGCTGTACCTGTTCGATCTCGCCACGCAAACGCCCCGGCAACTGACCCGCGGCGGCGGCTTCGCCACCGACCCGAAGGTCTCGCCCAAGGGCGGCTTCGTCAGTTTCGTGCGCGGCCGCAACCTGTGGGTGATCGATCTGGCCGACGGCAAGGAGACGCAGCTCACCGATGACGGCAGCGCGGTGATCGGCAACGGCATCGCCGAGTTCGTCGCCGATGAGGAGATGGACCGCCACACCGGCTACTGGTGGGCGCCGGACGATTCCGCCATCGCCTTCGCGCGGATCGACGAAACGCCGGTACCGGTGCAGAAGCGTTACGAGGTCTATGCCGATCGCACCGAGGTGATCGAGCAACGCTACCCCGCCGCCGGCGATGCCAACGTGCGCATCGCGCTCAAGGTGATCGCGCCGACCGCCGGCGCCAAGGCACGCGATATCGATCTCGGCGGCGACACCGACATCTATCTCGCCCGGGTGCAGTGGTGCGATGCGCAACGTCTCACCTTCCAGCGCCAGAGCCGCGACCAGCGCCGGCTCGACCTGGTCGAGGTCGAACTGGCCGACGGCAAGCAGCGCACCCTGGTCACCGAAACCAGCGACACCTGGGTGCCGCTGCACAGCGATCTGCGCTTCCTCAAAGACGGTCGCTTCCTGTGGTCGTCGGAGCGCAGCGGTTACCAGCATCTCTACCTGCATGACGCCGATGGCCAACCGCTGCGCGCGCTGACCTCCGGCGAGTGGGTGGTCGATGCGCTGCTCGCATTCGACGAGGACACGGGCACCGTCTACTTCAGCGGCAGCCGCGAATCGCCGCGGGAGAAACATGTCTACGCGGTATCGGTCGACGGCGGCGACATCCGCCGACTGTCGCAGCAACCGGGCCTGCACGAAGCGCGCTTTTCCGACAACGCCAAGGTCTTCGTCGACCTGTGGTCGAGCACCACCACGCCGCCGCAGACCGAGCTGTTCGATGCCGCCGGCGCGAAGCTGGCCACGCTGCTGGCCAACGACCTGGCCGACCCCGCGCATCCCTACGCGCGCTATCGCGCCGCGCACCGCCCGGTCGAGTTCGGGCAGATCACGGCCGGCGATGGCACGCCGCTGCACTACAGCCTGATCAAGCCCGCGGGCTTCGACCCGGCGAAGCGTTATCCGGTGGTGGTGTATGTCTACGGCGGCCCGGCGGCGCAGACGGTGATCGAAAGCTGGCCTTCGCGTGGCGACCATTTCTTCAACCAGTACCTGGCGCAGCAGGGCTACGTGGTGTTTTCGCTGGACAACCGCGGCACCCCGCGCCGGGGTGCGCGCTTTGGCGGCGCACTGTATGGAAAGCAGGGCACCGTCGAAGTCGAGGACCAGTTGCGCGGCGTCGAGTTCCTGAAGGCGCAGCCCTGGGTCGATGCCGCGCGCATCGGCGTGCACGGCTGGTCCAACGGCGGCTACATGACGCTGATGCTGCTGGCCAAGGGCGGCGATGCCTACACCTGCGGCATCAGCGGCGCGCCGGTGACCGACTGGGCGCTGTACGACACGCACTACACCGAGCGCTACATGGACCATCCGGCGCGCAATGCCGAGGGCTACCGCGAGGCCTCGGTGTTCACCCATGTCGAATCGCTGCAGCGGCCACTGCTGCTGATCCATGGCATGGCCGACGACAACGTGCTGTTCAGCAATTCGACCAAGCTGATGTCCGAGCTGCAGAAGCGCGGCACGCCGTTCGAACTGATGACCTACCCCGGCGCCAAGCACGGCCTGCGCGATGCCGACCTGCTGCACCGCTACCGGCTCAGCGAGGGCTTTTTCCGACGCTGCCTCGGCCACTGAAGCGTGATCGCCGTCGCAGTATGGCGGCGGTGTTGGCGAGGCCGCGACAAGGCCGCCATACTCGCAGCGGTGATGCGCGAGGGGAGTGCAACGTTGCCGCTGTGGCGCTTCGGGTTGGCACTGCTGTTGCTGGGTTGCTGCGCACGCGCAGCGGCCGAGCCGGCGTTTTACAGCCTGCAGCGCTTCGGCCTGGATGAGGGGCTGTCGCAGAACAGCGTCACCAGCGTCATCGAGGATGATCTCGGCTTCCTCTGGGTGGGCACCCAGGAAGGCCTGAACCGCTTCGACGGACACCAGTTCAAGGTCTACCGGCGGCTGGCGCAGACCGATGACGGGGTCGCCACCAGCAGTGTCAATGCGCTGGCCTTCGGCCTGGACTCGCGACTCTGGATCGGCACCGACGATGCCGGGCTGGCGGTACGCGACCTGCGCGGTGGCGACGCGGTGCGGCTGGGTGTCAATGATGGCCTCGGCCATCGCACGGTGCAGCGGCTGCTGCTCGATGGCGCCGGCGGCGCCTGGATTGGCGGCAACGCCGGCGTCGACCACGTCAGCGCGCAACTGGGCGCGGCCAAGCGCCTGCTCGACAGCGACGCGATCACCGCGCTGGTGCCGGCCGAGAAGGGCGAGGCACTGGCCAGCGACTGGCGCTGCCGGGTATGGCGACTGCAACGCGACCGCGCCGTCGCGTTGCAACTCGCGGTACCGGACGAAGCGCAATGCATCGGCCTGGCACAGGTCGAGCAGCAGCTGTGGCTGGTAACGCGGGCGCACGGCCTGCTGCGCTTCGATGCCGCGGGCCGCCTGCTCGGGCAGGTACCGGCACGCAGCTTGCGCGAGGGCAAGGTCGAGATCGGCAGCTTCCTGCAGCTGCGCTCCGGCCAGTTCCTGCTGGGTTACGAGGACGGCGTGCTGCTGCGCTTCCGTCCCGGTCATTACGGCAGCGAGCAACTGCGCTTCGACCAGCCGCTGCACAGCGCCATCATGGTGCTGCACGAAGGCCGCGATGGCCTGTTGTGGATCGGCACCGGCAGCAGCGGCCTGTGGCGTGCCCGCGCGCTGTCACCGGCGGTGCGCCGCGATCTGCTCGGCGACGACGAACTCGTGGACTGGCCCACGCACAGCGTGCGCTCGGTCTGGCGTAACGAGCAGCTGTGGCTGGTCGGCACCGACCAGGGCCTGCTCTGGCGCGGCGCGGGCGAATCGCGGTGGCGCCGCATCGAGGACATCGGCGTCACCTCGATCCGCCGCATCCTGCCAGCGCCGCGTGGCGGCTGGTGGATCGGCAGCCATCGCGGGCTGTGGCATCTGCGCATCGACGGCAGCGCGGTGCCGGTGCCCGGCCTGCCGCATCCGCAGGTCACCGACCTGCTGGCCGAAGGCGATCTGCTGTGGGTCGCGACCCGCGGTGGCCTCGCCCTGCTGCGCGGCCTGGTGGTGCAAACCGACGCGGTGCCAGCCGCACTCGACGGCGTATTCCTGACGGCGCTGCTGCGCGACGGTGAAGGCCGACTGTGGATCGGCAGCAACGAGCGCGGCTTGTTCCGCTTGCGCAGCGATGGCGAACTCGAACACCTGCATCCGGGCAACCGCAAGCTGCCGCACAACTCGATCTGGGCCCTGCACGAAGACGCGCAGGCATGGTGGCTGGGTACATTCAGCGGCGGCCTGCTGCGCATCGATCGCGCCAGCGGCGCCATCACCGGCATCGGCGAGTCGCAGGGATTGTCCAACGATGTCATCTACCGCATCGAGTCCGATGCCCGCGGCCGGCTGTGGCTGAGCAGCAACCACGGCATCAATGTCTACGACCCGGCCAACGGCAGCGTACAGGTGCTGCTGCCCGGCGATGGCCTGCGCAGCCGCGAATTCAACAGCGGCGCCAGCACCCGCGACCACCAGGGCCTGCTGTACTTCGGCGGCACCGATGGGCTCGACATCCTCGAGCCGGCGCGCTTCGACGGCGGCAGTGCACCGGCACGACCGCTGCTGACCGAACTGCGCGTGCTGGCGCGCGCCGGCGAACATGGCGAGGGCCGCGGCGAGCGCAGCCTCGATATTGGTTACAGCGATCGCGTGCAACTCGACCACCGCGACAGTGTGTTCGCGCTCGGCATGGTCGGCATCGACCTCGCCTCGCCCGACACCGCGCAACTGCGTTACCGCATCACCGGCCTGCACGACGACTGGGTACACCCCGAGGGCGGCCGCGCCGAGTTGCTGCTGAGCTACCTGCCCGCCGGCGACTACCGACTGGAACTGCAGGCAGCCGGGCGCGACGGCCGCTTCGGTGAATCGCGCACCCTGGCATTGCAGGTGCTGCCGCCACCGTGGGAGCACCCGTTGGCGCGCGCCGCCTACGTGCTGGCCGGCTTGCTGTTGCTGGCCTTTCTCGTTTCACGCGTTGGAGCCAGTGCGCGCAGCAAGCGCAAACAGATCGCCCTGCTCAACCGCACCGTGGCCGAGCGCACCGCCGAGCTCGAACGCGCCAACACCTTGCTGCTGCAGAGCAACCAGCGACTCGAACTCGCCACCCGCACCGACCCGCTGACCCAGGTGTCGAACCGCCGCGACCTGCAGGACTGGTTGCAGCGCGAAGGCGAAGCGCTGCTGCAGGCGGTACGCGCCGGCCAATCGACGCCGCTGCTGTTCGTGATGCTCGACATCGATGACTTCAAGCGCATCAACGATAGCCACGGCCATCCTGCCGGTGATGCGGTGCTGGTCGAGTTCGCACGGCGACTGCGCGCACTATGCCGCGAGCGTGACGTCGCCGTGCGCTGGGGCGGCGAGGAATTCCTGCTGCTGCTGCGCGATTCGCATCCGGGCGATGCCGCGCATCTGGCCGAGCGCCTGCGTCGCACCATCGCCGACACGCCGATCACGCTGCCCGACGGCAGCGCACTGCCGATCACCTGCTCGATCGGCTTCGCCCCTTGGCCGATGTCGGCGATCTTGAGCGCCGCCAGCGACTGGGAGCAAAGCGTCGCACTGGCCGACCGCGCGCTTTACGCGGCGAAGGGCGCCGGCAAGAACGCCTGGGTCGGCCTGCTGCCGGGCACCGCACTGACCGCGCACAGCCTGCAGCAGCTGCTCGCCGGCGCCACGCCGCAGGCGCTGCCGCCGGACTCGGTGTTCCTGCTGCACTCGACCGCGACCGCGCCGGAGTTGCCTGTGCTGTAACTCAGGCGATCTCGACCCACACCGGTGCGTGGTCGCTGGGGCGATCCCAGGTGCGCGGCTCGCGATCGATGCCGGCGGCGGTGCAACGCGCTTGCAGCGCATCGCTGAGCAGCACCAGGTCGATGCGCAGGCCGAGGTTGCGACGGAAGCCAGCAGCGCGGTAATCCCACCACGAGAACTGCCCGGCCTCGCTGCTGTGCTGGCGGAAACTGTCGTGCAAACCCAGCGCCTGCAGCCGCGTGAGCGCCGCCCGCTCGGCGGTCGAGGTGAGGATGCTGCTGTCGTTCCACACGGCGGGGTCATGCACGTCGCGATCGTCCGGCGCGATATTGAAATCGCCGAGCACCACGAGATTCGGATAGCGCTTGATCTCGTCCGCCAACCAGCCATGCACCGCATCGAGGAAGCGCAGCTTGTAGTCGTATTTCTCGCTGCCGACCTCCTGGCCATTGACCACGTACAGATCGACGATGCGCAGATCGCCGACGGTCGCCGCAATCACCCGCTGCTGCTCGTCAGCGAAACCGGGTATGCCGATCTGCACATCGGTCGCCGCGGTCTTGGACAGGATGGCGACGCCGTTGTAGGTCTTCTGCCCGGCGAACACGCTGCGGTAACCGGCGCCGACCAGCGCGGAGTCGGGGAACTTCGCGTCCTCGAGCTTGGTTTCCTGCAAGGCGACGATGTCCGGCTGCGCGAGGTGCAGCCATTCCTCCAGATGCGGGAGGCGGACGTTGAGGGAGTTGACGTTCCAGGAGGCGATTTTCATGTCGCGATTCTAATCGCCCAAACCCATCCACAGGGGCAGGTAACGCGGGTCCTGCGACAGCGAATTGTGGTCGTGACCGGGCAGGATCTCGATGGATGCCACGCCGTGTGGAAAGCGCTGAAGCAGGCGCTCGGTACTGGCCATGGGGATGATGCGGTCGTCGCCGGCGGCGATGATCAGGGTCGGTGCTTGCACCTGCGCGGCGTGACGCCAGGACTCGTAGCGGTCGCGCAACAGCCAGCGCACCGGCAGCCACGGGTAGTGCGCTGCGGCCACGTTCAACAGGCTGTCGAAGGGCGTCACCAGTACCAGCCGCGCCACCGGGCGGGCGCCGGCGACGCGCACCGCCAGGCCGCTACCGAGACTGCGGCCGACCACTGTCACCCGCGCATGCCGCGCCTGCACCTGATCGAACAGCGCCAATGCGTCGCGCACCAGCGCCGCCTCGGAAGCCTCGCCGGTGCTGGCGCCGTAACCGCGGTAATGCAGCAGGTACAGCGCGTGGTCGGGAAACGCCGCGTCGAACTGCGGGAGATTGCGCGCCACCTCCTCGGCATTGCCGCCGAAGTAGAGCAGCGCATCGCGACCCGGACGCTCGCGCACCGACACCGCCACGCGGACGTCGCCATCGTCCGGCAGCCACTGCAGCGTGGCCTCCGAACCCGGCGTCAGCGGCTGCGGGAAATACAGCATCGTGTCCTGGCGCAGATACATCAGCGCACACAAGCTGAGGTAGACCAGCAGCGCCAGTCGCAACGACACGAACAATAGACGGCGCAGCGAGGGTCGGGTCGGCGTCATGACGGGATCAGCATAGCCGGCGCCTCCGGCCCCGGCCCGAGCCCGATCCGGCAACGCCACGCTGGCGATGTTGATCGCGCGCCGCGCAAAGTCAGCGCCTGCGCCCCAGCAGATCCTTGAGCCCGGCAAACGGCTGGCCGGTGGCTGCCGGCGCGCGATCTTCAGCATCGCGCGCGGCGACGCCGGTGTGATCGACCAGACGTGCGTGCTCGTTGTCGTGGCAGTACAGGCAGAGCAACTCCCAGTTGTTGCCGTCGGGCGGGTTGTCGTCGTGGTTGTGATTGCGATGGTGCACGGTCAGCTCGTGCAGGTTGGCGCGGGTGAACTCGCGCCCGCAGCGCCCGCACACCCACGGATACAACTTCAGCGCCTGTTCGCGATAACCCTGGGCGCGCTCGGCCGCGGCGCGGCGGGCCTCGGCGACGATGCCATCGAGCCGCGCATGGTCGATGCCGGATTTGTCTTTGGACATGACGGTCTCCGGAGCTGACGGCCGCAATCTACGCCGATCGACCGGCGATGACGAACCGGCGAACGCTTGCGCGCCTCAGGCCGCGCGCCGGATCGTCGCCAGGCTGGCGCCGACGCCCATCAGCAATCCGCCGGAAATACGCTCGCGCCACACCGCCACCGCCGGCCGCCCGGCCAGGCGCCGGCCTTGCGCCGCCAGCCAGCCGTAACCGGCCAGCACCGGCATCTCGGCACAGAAACAGATCGCACCGAAGATCAGGTACTGCAGCAGCAGCGGACCGTTCGGATCAATGAACTGCGGCATCAAGGCACCGAAGAACAGCACCGACTTCGGATTCGCCAGCTGCGTCAGTACCGCCTGCACAAACGGCCGCTGCGTCAGGCGCGGCGCCGGCTTCGGCGTGTCATCGGCGGCGCGGGTGGCGGCGCGGATCGTGCGCACGCCAAGCCAGATCAGATAGGCCGCGCCGATCCACTTGACCGCGTGGAACAGCGTTTCCGAAGCCTGCAGCAAGGCACCCAAGCCCAAAGCCGACAGCACGAAATAGATACCGTTACCCGCTTGCACTCCGAGCGCGACTTTGACGCTGTCGCCAAAGCCGCCGCGCATACCGTGCGAAACCGTCAACAGCACCGCCGGCCCCGGGCTGAAGACGAACAGCAGTTGGGTGGCGGCAAACGCGGCGAATACTTCCCACTGCATGTCGGTGCTTCACGGGTTGGGGTGCGCGCATTCTAGCGGTTTCCCGTCGTGGGCATTCGCAAGGGCTGGTTTGGTTGGACGAGCCGGTCTTCGTTGAGTCATCGCGCTAGTCCGAGTTTCGCAAGATGTGCTGCTCGAAATCATAGACATGCATGCCGAAGGCAGGATGATCCGGGATCGGCGGGTGTTCTGGGTCTTGTGTCTTTCGACTTGTGCGCGCTGGCGTACAGACCTCGCACGGCTTTGCGCGTAGTCGTCTGTACGCGTGTCGCAGCCGCGGCTCGATGACTCACGTCGAGGATGTTTTATGAAGAAGGCCCTGGTCACATTACTATTCCTCGTAGCAATGGCACTGGCATGGCCGCTGCAAGCCGCGCCGAAACCCGGCAAGAGCCTGTACGAGCGGCTTGGCGGCGTTTATGCCATCGCCGCGGTCGTCGATCAGTTCAGCGATGCGCTGATCCAGAACCCGGTCGTGGGAAAAGACTCCAAGAATCCTGCGCTTAGGGATTGGAGCACTAATAGCCTGGGCAGGTTGCCGGGTCTGAAGTTCGAGCGGACCCTGTGGGTCTGCGATATCACCGGTGGGCCGTTCAAGTTCTCGGCAACCAAGCCGGGCAAGGCGCATTTGGGTCTTGAAGAAGCGCACCGCGGGCTCAAGATCTCGCCGGAGGAGTTCGACGAAGTCGCTGCAGAGCTTGGACGTAGCCTGGATTTGGCCAAAGTGCCTGCGCACGAGAAGGGCGAAGTCCTCGCCGCATTCGCAGCGCACAAGAACGAAGTGACCGCCGGCTACAAAGCGAAGTAACCGCTAGAACAGCGCGTTGCGCAATTTGTACCAGCTCATCGCTGCGACCAGCAGCTGCTGTATCCAAGTCGGAGTTCCCGCATGGATGTCAAAGCTGAGCGAAAAGTGTCGCCCAACAATCCATGCCCGTTCTTGCGAGCGCTGGTTGCACAAGGGCTCTTGGACAATCGTGTTGCCACTGTTGGGCATACAACGGAAGTCATCGAACGTGTTGCAGCCACTGGCGAAGGCCATCCAAGCCTTCCGTCCCTGGCGGTCCGTCTGGTCGCACTTTTGTCGAATGGCTTGAGCCCAGGGACCTTGCTTGAGACTGCTCTGCAAGGCATCAAGCTGAGCAAGCTGCGCAACGGGCCCTTTGACAAGAAGGGTGCTGGCTCACGAATTCTGGATTCAAAGGCGCAAGTGAATTCATCGGAGCTGGATAGGCTGAAGGAATTCGCGAGCCTCAAGGTATACAGGAACGGCACAAAAGAGCTGGGCTTGGATGCCGAGGAGCTTGATCGCATGATGGACGCGAATTATGAGCGCGCTGGTGATCGCAGGCGCTTGATTGATCGGCAACTGATGAACGGCGAATGGCCCGTGTTGCTGGACGTCATCGGCAAAGACGGGCAAGACGGCAGATACCTGAGCCTGCGCGAGATCAGGTCGCTCTTTATCAAGCGACGATTGCCGTCAAGAATGACCAAGCATCTCGGTCGGCGAGTGCGTCCGGAGTCGCCAAACTAGGTCGTAGAAAATTGTAGTGCCGACGTGATCGCGATCGAAGGGCGATAGACCGAACCGCGTCGGAAGTCCGACACCGGCCGAGGCTGTGTGAAAACCCCGGTATCGCTGGCAAGATCACTGCACCAGTCGATGGGTGCACTGCATGAAGCGATTCGTGGATGGTGTGGACCGCTCACAGGGGCTTCTGCTCCCGGATCGACTGGACGACTACGTTCACGAGGACAACCCGGTCAGGGTGGTTGATGCATACGTCGAAGCACTGGACCTTGGCGCCTTGGGCTTCACCGCCGCCAACCGTGCTGGAGGTGGAAGGCCTGCCTACCACCCGGCCGTGCTGCTCAAGGTGTACATCTACGGCTATCTGAATCGCATTCAGTCCAGCCGCCGCCTAGAAAGGGAAGCGCAGCGAAATCTGGAACTGATCTGGCTGACCGGCCGGTTGGCGCCGGATTTCAAGACCATCGCCGACTTCCGAAAGGACAATGGCGCAGCGAT
>DASUOA010000171.1:0-4753 GCA_036276895.1 Arenimonas sp.
TGGCCGTTCCTGCGCGATCGCCGCATCGATGCCTACCACGACCTGCTCAAGCGCTACCGGGATTGAACTTGAACGAATCCACCGCGAGTGCCGCGGCCGACGCACTCCCTGCCCTGCCGTACTTCCTGCATGACCAGCCCAACGCGATCGTCGAGCGCGACGGTGTGCGTTACACCCTGCTCGGCACCGCCCACGTGTCGCAGGCCAGTGTCGATGCGGTGAATGGCGCCTTGGCCGACGGCCGTTTTGACAGCATCGCGGTCGAGCTCGACGAACACCGTCATCGGGCGATCGCCGAGCCCGATGCGCTGGCCAAGCTCGATCTCTTCCAGATCATCCGCGAAGGCAAGACCGGTCTGGTGGCCGCCAACCTGGCACTGGCGGCCTACCAGCGGCGGCTCGCCGAGCAGCTCGGTGTCGAACCCGGTGCCGAGCTCAAGGCTGCCGCGATCGGTGCGCGCCAGCGTGGCCTGCATCTGGCGCTGGTCGATCGCGAAGTCGGCATCACCCTGCGTCGCGCCTGGCACAGCCTCGGATTCTGGAGCCGCATCCAGATGCTAACCGGGCTGGTCACCAGCCTGTTCGTCGACGAAAAGGTCGAAGAGGGCGAAATCGAAAAGCTCAAGCAAGGCGATCTGCTGGAATCGAGCTTCGGCGAGTTCGCCGCCGGCAATCCGCCGCTGTACCGCGCCCTGATCGCCGAGCGTGACCGTTACATGGCATTGCGTTTACGGCAAAGCGCCGGCGATGCCGGCAGTCGCGAAGTGCTGGCGGTGGTCGGTGCCGGACACCTCAAGGGCTTGGCCGAACAGTTGCGCGATGACATGGCGATGCCCGAGAGCGTTTTGCGCGAACTCGAGCAGGTGCCCGAAGGCAGCCGCATTCCCTGGTTCACCTTGGCGCTGGCGACGCTGCTGGTCGGTGGCTTCGCCTGGGGCTGGCATACCGGTGGCGCGGAGCTTGGCGCCAAGCTGGTGCTGGATTGGATCCTGATCACCGGCATCGGCGGCGCGCTGGGCTGCCTGATTGCCGGCGGGCATCCGCTCAGCATTGCGGCAGCCTTCCTGACATCGCCGATCACGCCCCTACATCCAGCACTGAGCTCAGGCATGGTCAGCGCGCTGGTCGAAACCTGGCGGCACAAGCCGACCTATGCCGATTTTCTGTCAATCCGTGACGCCTCGACCAGCCTGCGCGGTTGGTGGCGCAATCGCGTCACCCGCATCCTGCTCAATTTCTCGCTCACCAATCTCGGCACCGCGCTGGCGGTGTGGGTAGCCGGTGCCACGCTGGTCGGCCGCTTGACCTGACCAGCGCGCTCCGCCCATTCACTCGAGCATCGCTGCCGGCGCCATCGGCGCCTTGGCCCGGGCCCGGCGCAGGATGCGACTGCTCCACTCGCTGAAGTCATCCAGCAGCGCATAGATCGTCGGCAGGAACACAAGACTGACCAGGGTCGAGAACACCAGGCCACCGACGATGGCACGTGCCATCGGGTAGTACGGTGGGCCGTCGCCGCCGATCTGCACGCCGCCCATGCACAGCGGGATCATGCCCAGCACCGTGGTACCCATGGTCATCAGGATCGGACGCAGGCGTTCGCGGCCACCGGCTACCAGCGCCTCGGTGCGGTGCATACCCTCGCGACGCAGGTTGTTGATGTGCTCGACCATCACGATGCCGTTGTTCACCACCACCCCCATCAGCACCAGGATGCCGATGAAGGCCATGATCGAGAAGGTGGTGCCGGTCAGCCAGAACAACCAGTACATCCCGAGAATCGAGAACAGCACGCCACTGACGATGGCCAGCGGGTACAGCAGCGACTCGAACAGCGCCGCCATGATGATCACGATCAGCAGCAGCGCCAGCGCCGTGTTGAACAGCATGCGCTTGCCGGCCTCATCATTGCGCTCGAAACCGCCGCCGAAACTCCAGCGGTAGCCCGGCGGCATCGCGGCGGTCTCCAGGGTGCTGGTCAGTGCCTTGCGGGCGTCCTCGGCGGTCACGCCATCGGCGGTCGACATCGCGATGCCAACCGACGTCTGCCGGTTGAAGCGGGTGACTTGGCTCGGGCCGCGACGCACGTTGACGTCGATCACCGCCATCAGCGGAATGCGGCTGCCGTCGGCGCGCTGTAGGTTGTACTTCGACAGGTCCTCGACTTTCTGCGAATCGGCATTGTCGAAGCGCACCCACATCGGCACTTCCTGCTCGCCATGACGGAACTCGCGCATTGGCGTGCCGCGCAAGGCGATGCCGATGTAGCTTGCCACTTCCTGCGCACTGAAGCCGTACAGCGCGGCGCGCTCGCGATTGACGCTGACCTGCACCTCGCTGGTCTCGTCGCCAAGGTCGGCGCGGACGTCGCGCAGCTCGGGACGCTGCGCCAGCTGCTTGACCAGTTCGTCGGCTAGCTCGCGCAAGGTTTCCGAGGAATCACCCAGCAGCGACACCTGTAACCCGTCCTGGCTTCCACCACCGCCATCATCATCGCCGAAGCCGATATTGGCGGTGGCCAGGGTCGGCAGCTCCTTTCGGATCTCCTCGATCACCTCGGCCGGGTCGCGCAGGTCATCGCCCTCCTCGCGAAGATTGATGCGGATGCCGCCCCAGCCCTGCTCGGAGTACCAGCTGTAGATCTGATCGATCTGGTAGCGCTCGCGATTGGTGTCGAGGAAGTCCTCGATCTTCTTGACCTCGGACGAGATCTGCTCCAGCGGGTAGGCACCCTTCCACTGGAAGTACATCTCAAACTCCCGGCGCGCCTCGTTCGGGAACATGTCCGACTTGGTCAGCGTCATCGGCACGAAGCTTAGCGCCACCACCAGCAGAATGCCGAGCAGGCTCCAGCCGCGGTGACGCAAGGTCCAATCCAACAGGGCGGCGTAACGCTGCTGCATCCGGTACACCAGCCCGTTGTTCACCGTGCGCTTCTCCGGCATGCGCACGCGAGCCGACAGCATCGGAATTAGGCTGACCGCGATCAGCCACGATGCCAGCAGCGCCACCGTGATGGTGATCGCCACCTGCCCGAGGAACAACGAGATCTGGTTGCGCTCGCCGAACAGGTTCGGTGCAAACACGATGATGCTGGTCAGGGTGCCGGCACTGATGGCCAGTTGCACGCCGCGGGTGCCTTCGATCGCACAGCGCCACGGGTCGTTGGGGTACTTCTCGCGGAACTGGTAGATGCTCTCCGTCACCACCACCGCGTTGTCGACCATCATGCCAACCGCGAGCAGCAGCCCCATCATCGAAATGACGTTCAGGCTGACACCGAAGAAGTACATCGCGCCCAGGGTCATGGTGAAGCAGACTGGAATGGCCAACGTCACCATCAGTGTCGACGGCCAATGGCGCAGGAAGTAAAACAGCACCAGCACCGACAACAGCGACCCGAGCATGCCGGCCTTGGCCAGCTCGCTGAGCGACTTGGTCACGCCATCAGCTTGGTCGTGGATGATCTTGAACTGTATGTCGGAGAACTCCGGCAACTCGCGAATGCGATACGCCTCTTCCAACACCGCGTGACCGACGTCAACCAGATTGGCCTGGCGCTCCTTGAACACATCGAGACCGACCACAGGTCGACCCTCGAGGCGCCGGCCGTAATCCATGCGACTGGGCTTCAAGTGAACATCCGCCACGTCGGAGAGGCGGGTCCCGCGTTCCGAGATGACCAGGTCGCGGACCGCCTGCAGATCCGACAACTCACCGATCGGCTGCACCCGCAGCCGCTGCTGGCCATCATCGATCTGGCCAGCCGACAACGAAAAGTTGGCGGCACGCAGTCGCTCGGCCAGCTGGTTCAGGCTGATGCCCTGGGCACTCAGACGGTCGGTGGAAATGGCGATCTCCACTTCCGGTGGTGTGGCGCCGGAAATGTCGACCCGGGCAACGCCAGGAATCCGCTCGAGACGGCGCTTGATCTGCTGATCCAGCATGTCCCATTCGTTGCGCAGGTCGCGGTCGCTGGAGAAGCGCAGGCGCAGCACCGGCATGTCGCTGGTGGAGAACTTCATCACCTGGTAGCGCTGGAAGTCGGACGGCAATTCGTCGCGGATCGCGTCCATCCGTTCACGCGCTTCCGACGCCAGCACCTCGACATCGCGTCCCCAGCCGAACTGGATTTGCACGCCGCCACCATCGGCTCGTGAAAAGCTGCGCATCCGCTCGATACCGGACAACGTAGCCAGCGCCTCTTCGGCCGGCCGCACCAGGGTCCGCTCGACCTCTTCCGGGGTCGAGCCCGGATATGGCAGCTGGATAAACAGGAACGGCGCATCGATCTCGGGGAAGAACGCCAGCGGCAGCCGGAATGCCGCCAGCAGGCCGATAACCAGCATCGACACGAACAGCATGCAGATGGTGACCGGACGCCGCAGGCTGAACTCGGCGAGGCTCCAGGACTTGCTCTTGCCGCTGGACATGATCAGGCTCCCTCGTCGTACGCGGGCTCAAGCGGCTTGTACTGGCGCGCGAAGTCCTCGGCCGTCTTGCGGTCCAGCAGGTCGTAGACCACCGGAATCACCACCAGGGTCAGCAGCGTTGAGACCAGCAGGCCGCCAATCACGGTGATCGCCATCGGCGCACGCACTTCCGCACCTTCGCCCAGTCCCAGCGCCAACGGCATGAAGCCGAACAACGTGGTCAGCGTAGTCATCACGATCGGACGCAGTCGCGCTTCGGCACCTTCGACGATGGCCTGACGCTTCTCCATGCCGGACGCGCGCAGCTGGTTGACCTTGTC
>DASUOA010000172.1:0-4417 GCA_036276895.1 Arenimonas sp.
CGTGAGCGACGCCCTTCCCGACTCCGACAGCTTCGCGCTGCCAACCTCGAAACCGAGCGCGCCGGGCAGGCGCAGTCGGATGCCGTCACCCTGCCGCGCGATTTCCAGCTGCGATTCTCGGAGCTGTTTGAAGCGCGCGAACTGCACGTCCATGTAATAGCCGACATCCTCCGCGTCGATGCCGAGTGGTGTCATCGCCAGTTGCCGGCGGCGACGCTCGATCTCCGCCTCGCTGCCTTCGCCCGGCAGCACGGCAGCTCGCGACGGAGGTGGCGTTGGCGCCGGCACGGGCGCGGGAGCGGGCGCGGGGGATTTGACTGGCATGGCGCAGGCCACGAGCAGGAGCAGGCAGACGGCCGCGCAGGAACGGATGTTCATGGAACGTCTCCACCAGCGACGAAGTCGATGAAATCCTGCGCGCCAAGAGGCGGGCTGTACAGATAGCCCTGGCCGTAATGCACGCCGTGCGCGCGCAGCCACTCGACCTGCTCCGGCGTCTGCACGCCTTCGGCGACGGTGCGCAATCCCAGTGAATTGGCCATCTCGATCACATGCACGATCACATGGCTGGTGGCCGATCCGGTGCCGATCGCGTCGACGAAGGACTTGTCGATCTTGAGCACGTCGAGATCGAATGAGGCGAGATAGGACAGGCTGGAATAGCCGGTGCCGAAGTCGTCGACGGCGATCTGGTGCCCGCGCTCGCGGAAGCGGCGGATCATGTCGCGCGCGGTGTCGGTATTGACCAGCGCGCGCTCGGTGATCTCCAGCTTGATCGCGCCGTTCTCGAGCCCGGCGCGCGCCAGGGCGGCGATCAACTGCTGGTCGAAGTGCGGCGTCTTCAGGTCTTCCGGACACAGGTTGAGGTTGATGGACAGGTCCGGTCGCCGGCGCAGCAGATCGCCCAGCTCCTGCAGCAGCGACTGCAGCACCGCCAGGGTCACCTCGTGCACGAGGCCAGCGGATTCGGCGATCGGGATGAAGGTGTCGGGCGGCACCATTTCGCCGCCCTCCATGGTCCAGCGCGCCAAGGCTTCGGCACCGACGCAGCGGCCGCTGTCGAGTTCGACCACCGGCTGGTAGCGCGCGCGGATGCGTCCGGAGGCGAGCGCGTGCCGCAGTTGCGTCGCCATGCTCAAGCGATGCCGGGTGTAGCGCATCAGCGCATACAGCCAGGCGCCGACCAGCAGCGTACCGATGCCACTGCCGATCGCCAGCGTGCGCAGATAGCGATCCCAGAAGCGCGCCAACGGCTCTACCGCGACCACGTCGACCGGCAACACGTCATGATGCGAGAAGCGCGACATCACCACCTCGCGCTCGGTGTCGACACTCAGGCCCACCGGCAAGGACTCCGGCGCCGGCAGTTCGGCATCCCAGGGCTGCGCCGCCAGTCGCAGCCCTTCCACCCACAGCCCGGCTTGACGGCCGCCGAGCGGATCGAGTTCGAGCAACATGCGCGGATCGATCGCGGCGTCGTGGTCGCCGAAGCGGATGATGAACAGTTGCACGCCGCCGACCTCGGTGTGCTCACTCGGCCACCAGGCGATCACGCCGGAGTCGTAGATGCGATCGGCACGCGGCGGCTTCAGCGCGCGGCCATGCAGGAAGCCGACGCCGCACAGGCGCTGGTCGGCTCGCCAGTGGCCGATGGCGCGCAGCCACGGACGGGAGATGGCGGCTTCCTGCAGCCGCGCGAGGTGCTCGGGCGAGCAGCGCGCCTCCTCGGCGGCATCGAAGTCGCGCAACAGGTTGCGTACGTCGAGGATGATCGCTTCGGTGCGCGCACCCAAGCGGCTGGCCAGCCCACCGACGTGCGCCTCCTCGGCGGCGACCGATTCGCGCCAGAGAAACCACAGCACCGACGCGCACAAAGCCGCCAACCCGAACAGGGCGGCGATCGATATGCCAATCATCACGCGCTCTCTGCGTCGCATTGCGGGCCCCTGCGACGCGCCTGTCCAGCACCGGAGTCGGCGCCAGGCGCGGTTCGGGCAAGCATACGCCGCTGTCGCCGGCGACGCCTTGACGGGTTCAGCGACCGCCGGTTGATCGTGATCAGCCCCGGCGCGCGCGCAACGCGTCGATCGCGTCCTTGGCTTCCTTCAGGCCGACACCGTAACGCTCGCGATACGCCTTGATCGCCTCGATGGTTTGTCCGCCCGCGACCAGCGCGTCGATTTCGGCGTCACTGGCCGGCTGCACCCGCGAGGCCTGTGCGCCGGGTGCTTGCCCCACGTAGCGATCACCGCCACCCCGTGAGACCCGGCCAAGCACGAAGCCAACCACGAACACGATGCCCAGCAACCACCAGGACGCTTCCATGATCCGTAGTCCTCGTCAGGCGCGAATAAAGGCGGGCAGCAGGCCGTCGGCGAGCGAGGCCAGTTCATCTTCGTCCGGCACCGGGGCCGCCTGCCAATCGGCCACCAGGCCCTTGGCCCGTTCGCAGTGGCGATCCTCAACCCAGACCTTGACCAGACCCAGCGCCGGCAGCTCGCCCACCGCGCCCAGCAGATCGGCGCCGAGCACATGCGCGTCGATTCCGGCGCTGTGCAACAGCTGCGCGACCAGATGCGCATCGAGGGGGCTGTCGGCGTAGTAGATCGGGGTCATCGGCCTGCCTCCTCGATGGGGTTGCGGATTCAGCTCACCCGCACTTGCTGTAACCGCAGTTCAGACAGGTCGCGCAGCCATCCATGATCACCGTGGCCTTGGTGTTGCACTTGAAACACATGGTGGCCGAGGGCGGGAAACTGGCGCCGTCGCCGGTGACCTGCACCGACTCGTCGCTGCCCGGAACCGCGCTCAGGTCACTCTTTTTTTTTGCCTTGGCCTCGTAAGCGGCGCGCTTCTCGTTGATCAGCCGGCGCTGGTGCTCGTCGAGCTCGGGGTCGACGATCAGGCCGATCGACTTCAGGTGCTCTTCGACCACCGAGCCGATCTCGGCGACGATCGACGGCATGTACACGCCACCGGCCTTGAAATAGCCGCCGCGCGGGTCGAACACCGCCTTCATCTCGTCGACCAGGAAGGTGACGTCGCCGCCCTTGCGGAATACCGCCGACATGATGCGGGTCAGCGCCACGATCCACTGGAAGTGGTCCATGTTCTTGGAGTTGATGAACACCTCGAACGGACGACGCAGTTCGTGCTCGGTGCCGGGGTTCAGCACGATGTCGTTGATGGTCACGTACATCGCGTGCTCGACCAGCGGCGACTTGATCTTGTAGGTGGAGCCGATCAGCACCTCGGGGCGCTCGATCTGCTCGTGCATGTGGATGATGTTGCTGCCGGGTTCTTCGACGGCGACGGGTGCGGCGGCCACGGGAGCGGGCGCGGCGGCCTTGTCTTCCGGCTTCTGCACGCTGTAACCCTTGATTTTCTTGTTGATCTTGATGGCCATCGGCCTGGCTCCTGGTGTCTTGCCTGATGCGTGTTCGTTGACAGTCCCCGCCCGTTGCCGGGCGGGGACCGGGTGCTGCGGGTTCAGCGCTTTCTCGCCGCCTTCTTCACGGCTTTCTTCGCTGCCTTTTTCGGGGCGGCCTTCTTCGCGACCTTTTTCGCTGCTTTCTTTGCCGGCGCCTTTTTCGCGGCCGGCTTCCTGGCTGCGGCTTTCTTCGGCGCCGCCTGCCTCACCGCTTTCTTCGCGGCTTTCTTGGCGGCTTTCTTCACTGCCTTCTTTGCCGCCGGCTTGGCCGCCTTCTTTGCGGCCTTTTTGGCCGCAGGCTTGCCGCCGACCGTGGCCTTGACCTTGGCTACCGCTGCGGCGATGTCCTTCTTCGCCGCAGCGACCTGCTTCTGCGCCTTGGCCACCGCCTGCTTCACCGCCTTGCCGGCCGGGGTCTTTTCGGCCTTGGCGATCTCCGCCTTGGCGCGCTTCTCGACCTTGGCGAACTCCGCCTTGGCCTGCTTTTCGACCTTGGCGATCTCCGCCTTGGCCTTCTTCACCGTCGGTGCCGCCTTCTTCTTCACCGCCGCGACTGCGTCGCTGGCGCGACCGGCGAGTGCACCGCCGATCTCCTGGGCTTTCTCACTGACGCTGTCCACGGCGTTGGAAAGGGCCGCCGTAACCCCGTTGCCATTGCTCATAAACCTTCCTCGTCGATTGGCCACAAGCGGCGTCTGCCGCGATGAAGAAACTAGCGCGTTTTAGAACTTCCCGTAATAACCCTCTTTCAGGGCATCGAAGAGGTTGGCGGCGGTGTGGGTCTCGCCGTCGTACTCGATCTGCTCGTTGCCCTTGGCCTCGATCACCGTGCCGTCTTCGAGCTCGAAGCAGTAGGTGGTGTTCTCCAGGTCCGACTCCTTGACCAGCACGCCCTGGAAGGCGGCCGGGTTGAAGCGGAAGGTGGTGCAGCCCTTGAGCCCTTGCTTGTGGGCGTAGAGGTAGATGTCCTTGAAGTCCTCGTAGGGG
>DASUOA010000173.1:0-2902 GCA_036276895.1 Arenimonas sp.
ATCGCCGCGGTGACGCAGACCGTGAACCTCTATTACGGCGCGGCCACGGTGATCCCCGGCACCGGCTTCCTGCTCAACAACGAAATGGACGATTTCTCGGTGCAGCCAGGCGTCCCCAATGCCTTTGGTCTGGTCGGTGCCGAGGCCAATGCGATTGCGCCGGGCAAGCGGCCGCTGTCGTCGATGTCGCCGACCTTCCTGCGCGGACACGGCCGGGTGGCGGCGATCGGTACGCCGGGCGGCAGTCGCATCCCGACCATGGTTTTGCAGGGCTTGCTGGAGTTGATGGAAGGCGGCAGTGCGCAGGCGGCGGTTTCGCTGCCGCGCTTCCACCACCAGTATCTGCCGGACCGCATCTATGTCGAGGCTGAAGTGTTCAGCGCGGAAGAGCAGGCGTCACTGCGCGCGCGCGGCTTTGAACTCGAAGCCAATACCGAGGTCTG
Organism: Arenimonas sp.; assembly: GCA_036276895.1. GTDB lineage: Bacteria > Pseudomonadota > Gammaproteobacteria > Xanthomonadales > Xanthomonadaceae > Arenimonas. The sequence continues at coordinate 444 of DASUOA010000173.1, forward strand.
GGGCAATATGCAGCTGGTGCTGTGGCAACAGGCTGACGGCAGTGTCGAAACCGGAAACGACCCGCGCTGGCAGGGCGTCGGCAAGGGCGCGACCACCGGTTCGATCTACCGCTGAGCCACGAAGGAGCAGGACATGAAGCTGTGGTCGATCATCGGCAACTCGCAGCGCCTCGATGGCGGCGCGATGTTCGGCAATGCGCCGCGGGCGATGTGGGAAAAGTGGGCGCCGCCGGATGCCGAGAACCGCATCGCGCTGGCCTGCCGCGCCCTGCTGGCCAGTCCCTTGAATGGCAAGACGGTGCTGTTCGAGACCGGCATCGGCGCCTTCTTCGAGCCCAAGCTGCGCGAGCGCTATGGCGTGGTCGAAGAGCGCCACGTGTTGCTCGAGTCCTTGGACGAGGCCGGCTTCAGCCACGAGCAGATCGACGTCGTGGTGCTGAGCCACCTGCACTTCGACCATGCCGGCGGCCTGCTGGCGCCGTGGGCGGAAGGACAGCCGCCGCGACTGTTGTTTCCGAACGCGACCTATGTGGTTGGCGCCGAACACTGGCGCCGCGCGCGGCAGCCGCACCCGCGCGACCGCGCCAGCTTCATCCCTGAATTGTGCGATCTGCTGGAAGCATCCGGTCGTCTGGAGCTGGTCGAGGGCGAGCGTTGCCAAGCGCTGGGCGATACGGTCCGCTTCCATTACAGCAACGGCCATACGCCGGGCCTGATGCTGGCCGAGATCGTCGGTCCGGAGATCATCGACGGCCAGCCGCACGGCGGCCTGGTGTTCTGCGCCGACCTGATTCCCGGTCGATCCTGGGTACACGTGCCGATCACCATGGGCTACGACCGCAATGCCGAACTGCTGATCGACGAGAAGCGCGAATTCCTCGCCGACCAGCTCGCCCGCAATGTGCATCTGTATTTCACCCACGACACCGGCTGCGCGTTGGCGCAGCTGGTGCGCGACGACAAGGGCCGCTACGGCACCGCCCACGAAGTCGAAAAGCTCGCCGCCCGACCGCTTTGATTCACGGAGAATTTTCCATGCGCAAGATCGCTGCTGCCTTGGTCCTGATGTTGCCTTTCGCCGCTTCCGCCGCGGTATTCGGTGAGGCCCTGCCGGAAGGTGAGGCGACCAGCGTCGCTACCGCCGTCGCCCACGCCGAGCACATGGCCGGCAGCCCGGCCAAGATCACCGGTCGCATCACCCAGGTCTGCCAGAGCAAGGGCTGCTGGGTGGTGCTGGAAGAGAACGGCGAGACTATCCGGGTGATGGTCAAGGACCACGCCTTCGCCCTGCCCAAGGACGCCAGCGGCCGTGCCGTCGCCTACGGCGAACTCAAGCTCGAGCCGATCTCCGAAGCGCATGCCAAGCACCTCAAGGACGATGACGGAGCCGGCGATGTCGGCGAGCGCGAGTTGCGCCTGGTCGCGACCGCGATCGAAGTGCTGGAGTAAGCGAACGCCATGATCACGATGCTCTATGCCGGTCTGTGCACCTTGCTGGTGCTGGTGCTCGCCTTCCGCGTGGTGATGGTGCGCAAGCGCGCCAAGGTCGGCATCGGCGACGGTGGCGATTCCGAGTTGGCGCGGCGCATCCGCGTGCACGCCAATGCAGTCGAGAACCTGCCATTGGCGCTGCTGCTGCTCGGTGGCATCGAGCTGGGCGGCATGCCCGATCCGGTCATCCACACCTTCGGCGCGGTCCTGCTGTTGGCGCGCATCGGACATGCCTGGGGCCTGTCGCGCAGTGCCGGGACATCGACCGGTCGCTTCTTCGGCACCCTGGCGACCTGGCTGATCATGGCCGCGCTGGCGCTGATGGCGATCTTCGGCTACCTGCTTGGGCTGTTTCCCGCCGAGTAGCGTTTAATCCGAAAGCACCACCTCGTCGACACCAAGCAGGCGTTCGACCTCGAACAGCACCGCGCGCAAGGCCGGCAACACTTCCGGCGCGTACAGGCGGGCGCGCTCGATCGTCTCGATGCGCCCGAACAGTGATTGCCGCAGCTGTTCCTCGCTGCGTGCGCGCTGCATCAGGTCGTCGAGAATCTGCCCGAACTCGCTCGGCGTCGGCGCCGCCGCGGTTTCCACGCACAGGCTGGCCATCGCATCGAACAGCGCCTGCGCTTCAGCGCCGAGGTTGTAGTCGGCCGGCCGGTAGTCGAGGAAGCCGCGCTGGGCGTCAGTCCACACGCGGAAGCTGCATTTCGCCAGCGAGTGATACAGCGGTTGCTCGGATATCAGCAGCAGCAGGAAGTTCTTCGCATGTGCCTGCACGCTGCCGGCCGGGCTGCTCCATTCGCCGCAGTCGACGAAACGGTACAGCCGCATCTGCGTCGCGAAGTCGGCGCCCTGCAGCTGGTCGAGGATCAGTACCGTGCGCTCGGCTTCTGAGAATGCGCAGGCCTCGATCAGCGAGCGCTCGTACAGCGGCAGTGGTGCATCGACCGGCCCGCTGGCGCTGG
>DASUOA010000174.1:0-7857 GCA_036276895.1 Arenimonas sp.
CGTTGGCAGGGATAATCAGTCCTCGACTCCCGCGCGCCGACTCATGACCCTGCGCCAACATCCCTTGTACCTGCAGTGGCTGTTGCGCCGGAAGCGACTGCGCCAGTTGCTGCGGCCGCTGCCGCGGCGCGCCAACGTCAAGCGCTATCCGGTGGTGAAGTGGTTCGCCGATTACGCGCGGAAGGCGCCTTACCTGTGGTCGTTCAAGCGGCCGCAGGTGTTGCCGGCGTTGTACGTCGGTTCGGTGCTGGCCTTCTTGCCGGTGTTCGGCGTGCAGTTCCCGCTGGCCTTCGTGGCGGCGCTGTTGCTGCGGGCGAACCTGAGCATCCTGATGGGCCTGCAGATGATCACCAATCCGCTGACGGTGGCGCCGATCTACGGCTTCACCACCTGGATCGGGTTGGTGCTGATGGATCTGGTGGGCGTGGGCCAGGAGCTTGGCCCGGTACTGCGGGGTGCCCACGCGCTGTTCATCGGTGGCACCGTGGTCGGCCTGGGATTCGCCGTGTTGAGCGATGCCGCCTGGCGCTTCCTGGCTTGGGAGGCGCGGCTGTTCCGCGACAAGCTGCAGCAGCTGCGCGTACACCATGCCGAGCTGGCGCGGCAGCAGGCTGAGCAGGATCAACACAAGGACGAATAGCCGGCGCGCCAACCGCAGTGACGCGGCTACACTGGCGCGATGAAAATCCTGCTTGCCGGAATGTTGCTACTGCCGCTGTCGGTTGCCGCGGCAGACGTCCGTGACTGGCCGCTGCCGGCGCCCGACGGCGCAGCGCAACCGCAGCTGTCGACCACGCCGCAGGGCGAGCTGTTGCTGAGCTGGATCGAGCGGGTCGAGGCCGGCGGCCACCGATTGCGCTTTGCCCGCTTCGACACGCAGTCACGATGGGGCGCTGCACGCACCGCGGCCCAAGGATCCAACTGGTTCGTCAACTGGGCCGACGTGCCGGCGATGCAGGCCCTGCCCGATGGCAGCCTGTGGGCGCATACGTTGGAGAAGTCGGCGCCGTCCACCTATGCCTATGACGTGGTGCTGCGCCGCTCCGAGGATGGCGGCGCGCGCTGGTCGGCGCCACACATCGTGCACGACGACGGCAGCGCGACCGAGCATGGCTTCGTCGCGCTGTGGCCGGCCGGCAAGAATCGTCTCGGCATCGCGTGGCTGGATGGCCGCGAGACCGCCGGCGGCGCCGGGCATGACGCGCATGGCCATGGCGAAGGCCGGATGACCCTGCGTGCCGCCAGCTTCGATGCCGCGCTGGGCAAGCATGACGAGGCGCTGCTCGATGCCAGCACCTGCGATTGCTGCCAGACCGCCGCCGCCACGCTCGCTGACGGCGTCCTGCTGGCCTATCGCGGCCGCACTGCCGGAGAAGTGCGCGACATCTTCGTGACGCGCTACGACGGCAAGGCATGGTCGGCGCCGAAGGCGGTGCACGACGATGGCTGGGTGATGCCGGCCTGTCCGGTCAACGGCCCTTCGGTCGCGACGCGCGGCAATCAGGCGTGGGTCGCCTGGCCGACCGGCGCCGGCGGCGCGTCCTCGCTGCGCTTGGCACATTCGCGCGATGGCGGTGCGAGTTTCGCGCCGATGCAGGTCGTCGCTGGCGACGAAAGCCTTGGTCGTGTCGCGCTGGCGGCCGACGCCGAGACGGTGTGGGTGCTGTGGATGCAGGAAGCCGCCGGACAGCAGACGCTTTGGCTGGCGCGCTATCCGCATGCGCTGGGCAAACCGCTATGGCGACAGCAGGTTGCCGTGGTGCAGGGGCGCGGCCGCGGCACCGGCTTCCCGCGCCTGGCGCTGCGCGAGGGTCGTGCGCAGGTGGTCTGGACCGAAATCGTCGCCGGCCAGCCGCGTCTGCGCGGGCTGCAGTTCACTCCGTAAGGTCAGGTCAGCCCGGGATCGGTTCGAGGAGCGCGCATGGAGTTGGTCGACTACCTGCAGCTGATGATCGAGCGCCAGGCCTCGGACCTGCTGTTCAGCGCCGACACGCCGCCGACCCTGAAAGTCGACGGCAACGCCATGCACCTGGGCGATCGCGCGCTGTCGGCTGACGAGGTCAATGCCATCGCCTATGCCGCGATGAACGAAGCCCAGCAGTCGAAGTTCAAAGAGACCTGGGAGATGAACCTGGCGCTGTCGCTGGGCAAGGCCGGCCGCTTCCGCGTCAATCTCTACCGCCAGCGCGGCGAGATCGCGCTGGCGATCCGCTACATCAGCAACAAGATCCCGAGCATCGCGCAACTGAACTTGCCGCCGATCCTGCAGGAGCTGGTGATGCTGCCGCGCGGGCTGGTGCTGGTGGTCGGCTCCACCGGTTCGGGCAAGTCGACCACGCTGGCGGCGATGATCGACTACCGCAATGCCCGCCGCACCGGGCACATCCTCACCGTCGAAGAACCGATCGAGTACGCGCATGTGCACAAGCGCTCGCAGGTCGACCAGCGCGAGGTCGGGCTCGATACCCACAGCTATGCCGATGCGCTGAAGAACGCCATGCGCCAGGCGCCGGACGTGATCATGATCGGCGAGATCCGCGACCGCGAGACGATGCAGGCGGCGATCGCCTATGCCGAGACCGGCCATCTCTGTCTGTCGACGCTGCACGCCAACAATGCCAACCAGACGCTGGACCGCATCATCAATTTCTTCCCCGACTCGGCGCGCACGCAACTGCTGATCGATCTGTCGCTCAACCTCAAGGCGGTGGTCAGCCAGCGCCTGCTGCGCGGCAGCGATGGCAAGCGGGTGCCGGCGGTGGAGTTGCTGCTGTCTTCGCCGTACGTTTCCGACCTGATCGCCAAGGGCGAGATCGCGCTGATCAAAGACGCGATCAAACAGAGCCGCGATGTCGGCATGCAGAGTTTCGACCAGGCGCTGTTCGATCTGTATGTCGCCGGTCGCATCGGCTACCAGGAAGCGATCGACAACGCCGATTCGCGCACCGATCTGGCGCTGGAGATCCGCCTGCATGCGCCGGCGCGCGAGGGCGACCCGGAGTCCGGCATCGCGCTGGAGGACAAGCCGCAGAGCGACGAGGAGCGTGAGGCCGAGCGGATCGCCGAGATCCTGGCGCCGCATCCGCCGCCGTCGCGGCAGAACTGAGACGGGGGCACTTGCGCGCCCGCCGATTCGGCGCGACGCTGGCGTCCGAAAGCCCCGCACGGGAGGCCGTGCATGCAGATCGCCTTCAACAGCAGCGCCATCTCGTCGTCGCGTCCGGCGCCGGTGTCACCCGGCAATGCGGACATCGCGGCAGGGCCCGCGGATCCGGTTGCACGGCCCGGCGAACCGGCGGATCGTGAGGCGACCACGCGTCCCGGCACCGCGCCGGCGGCGGCGCGCACAGGCAGTAGCGAGCCGACCCAGCGCGAAGATCCGCTAGACGATCCGCGCGTGCGCGCCCAGCTCGCCGAGCTCAAGGCCACCGATGCCGCGGTGCGCGCACACGAGGCGGCGCATCTCGCCGCGGCCGGCAGCCACGCCACCAGCGGGCCCAGCTACAGCTACGAGCGCGGACCGGATGGCCGTCGTTACGCCGTCGGCGGCGAAGTCGGCATCGACACCTCGCCGGTGCGCGGCGACCCCGAAGCGACCATCGCCAAGGCGCGCCAGGTCGAGCGCGCGGCGTTGGCGCCGGCGGAGCCCTCGGGGCAGGACCTGCGCATCGCCGCGGCCGCCCGCGCCACCGCGCAGCAGGCGCAGCTTGAGTTGGCGCAGCAGCAGCGCGCCGAAGCCTATGCCAGCAATGACGAGCGCGGGCAGACGCCGGTGGCAGGCTTGCTGCTGTCGGCTACGGCTTGACGATTTCGTCGGGATCCATCGCGCCGAGGTCGGGCAGATCCTCCGGCAGGTCGAAGGGCATGTCGCCGGCCCGGCGTCGCTGCGCGTCGGGCTGCAGCCATTGCTCGAAGTCGTCGCTGGCCATCGCCTTGGCGAACAACCAGCCCTGCACCACGTCGCAGCCGCGTACCTTGAGGGCCTCGAAGGTGGCCTCGTCCTCGACGCCCTCGGCCACCACCGACAAGTCGAAGCGGTGCGCGAGATCGATGATCAGGCTGACCAGGTCGGCACTGGCACGTTCGCTGACCATGCCCTTGACGAAGCTGTAGTCGATCTTCAGCTCGTCGCAGGGAATGTTCTTGAAATAGGCGAGGCAGGAATAGCCGGTGCCGAAATCGTCGATCGACACTTTCACGCCGAGCTCGCGGATCGCCGAAAGAATCCGGAAGCTGTGCTTGGGGTCGGCGATCAACGAGCGTTCGGTGATCTCCATCACCAGCTGTATGCGCTCGTTGCCCCACAGGCGCAATGCATTCTCGATCAGGTCCGGCAGGTCGTGCTGGGCGACCAGCTCGGCCGGCACGTTGACTGCCACCGACAGCCGCTCGTGGCCGTGCTTCCATTCGGCCGCCTGGCGCAGTGCGGTGTTTAGCGCCCAGATCGTCAGCGGCTTGATCTGCCCGGTCTGCTCGGCGACCGGGATGAACACCGAGGGCGACACCGCGCCGCGACTCAAGCTGGTCCAGCGCATCAGGGATTCGACGCCCATCGGCATGCGGTCGGCACAACGCAACTTGGGCTGGTAGTGCATGTGCATCTCGCCGCGCTCGTGGGCGCCGGCGAGATCGAGCTCGAGATCCCAGAACTCGGAGAAGGTTTCTTCCTGGCCGCTGTCAGGCGCGAACAGGAAGGCCTGGCCAGTGGCACGTGCCGTTTCCAGGCTGTGTTCGGCCTGGCGCAGCAGGTAGTCGGCATGGGTGGCGTGCAGCGGGCAGAGCGCCACGCCGACGGTGACGCCGATGCGCATGCGATGTTCGCGTGCTTCGAAGGGCAGGTCGAGGTGGCGCAACAGCTTCTGCACGGCGAGCTCGGCATGGCCGCGGTTCATCACCCGCGGCAGGATCAGCGCGAAGCGGTCGCCGCCGATCCGCGCCACGTAGTCATGCGCGCGCGCGACCTCCTTGAGCTGTCGCGCCACGTGCTGCAGCAGCAGGTCGCCAAACTCGTAGCCATGGGCGCCATTGATGTGGCCGAAGCCGTTGATGTCGACCACCAACAGCGCCAACATGTGCTGGCCGTCGTTGGCGAGCTGGATCTGCCGCCGCAGCAGGCTGTGGAAACTGCGCCGACTGTGCAGTCCGGTCAGTTCGTCGTCGATATCGGACATGGCATGGCCCCGTCCTAGTCGAGAAACAGTTCTTTCGGATCGATGCCGTAGGCGCCGACCGGCAGGCCGGATCTCACCGTCAGCGGCTCGCCATTGTCGTCGTGGTCGACCTGGCTGAGGTCGAGCGGGCGGAACTGCTCCAGCGGCCGCTTGTTGCGGTCGAGCAGCAACATCAGCCGCGGCCGCAGGCGCTTGAGGCTGTGCACCGCGGTGACCACGCCGACTTCGCCGCTGGAAAGCTCGACCAGCGAGCCAGTCGGATAGATGCCGCAGGTCTGGATGAACTGCTCGACCAGCTCGGGTTGGAACTGCCGGCCGCGCTGCTCGTAGAGCTCGGATACCGCCTTGTGCGGCGACAGGCTGCCAGCCCAGGGGCGTACGCAGGTCATGGCGTCGTAGCTGTCGACCAGGCCGATGATGCGACCGTACATCGGGATATCACTGCCCGACAGGCCCTGAGGATAGCCGCTGCCATCGTGGCGTTCGTGATGGCTGGCGACCATGTCGATCATGCGCTGGGTCACGCCGGGCGTGCTCTGGACGATCTCCAGGCTGTGCTCGACATGGCGGTGCACCAGTTCGACTTCGTCCGGCTCCAGCCGGCCCTGCTTGGCCAGCAGCTCGATCGGCAACCGGGTCTTGCCGACATCGCAAAGCAAGGCGCCGAGCGCCAGCTCGTGCAGCTCGGCCTTGTCCAGGCCCAGGTGGCGGCCGAAGGCGCCGGCCCAGATCGCGCAGCCCATCGCGTGCTGGTAGGCGTAGTTGTCGCGGCGCTTGATCTCCTTGAGCCAGGTGAAGGCGGCCGGATTGCGCAGGATCGAGTCGACCATCGCGGAGACGCCGTCCTTCAACTTGCGCAGGTCGATGTGCTTACCCGACTCGAGGTCGGTCATCACTTCCTCGATGCTGCCCTGCAGGTCTTCGTGCGCCGATTCGGCCTGCTTGAGTTCGATTTCGAAATCGGACTGCACCGTCCAGTCGTTGCGGCGCAGCGACTCGAACTCTTCCTTGCCGTTGGCCTTGGCCTTGGTCGGCTCGTCGAACTCCAGCCAACGCGGGTCGGGGCTGCGCCCGGCGCTGGTGTCGATGTAGACGTAACTGCAGACCCCGCGCAGGTCGTCGATCATCGACTGGTCGGCAAGCATCAGACCCTGCAGCGGGAACTTGGTTTCGATCCATGGCCGATCGAGCCGGCTGACGAACATGCCGGCCTCGAGGCCTTTGACGCTGATGCGCAGCTCGCGGGGCGTCGTCGCGTTCATGGCGGAAGTGTGCCTGAGGAGTGCCCAGACTACTGCAAGGGCAAGGCGTCGTGCGCCATCGCCCGCAGCGTCGCGGCGTCGATATCGAGCGTGGCGTCGGCAAGGTCGCGACGCAGGTTCAAGGGGCGCCCTTCGGCATCCTCCAGCTGCACGGCGAGATCGACGATGCGCGGCGGCTGCAGCGGCTGGCCCTGCGCGTCGCGCAGCAGCACCACGCGCGGACGCAGGCGCTGCTCCGGGCGCAGATCGACCACCACGCCGGCACGACCATCGCTGAGCTCGACCAGGGCACCCGGCGGGTACAGGCCGCAGACGGCGAGGAAATGCTCGACCAGCGCCGGTTGCCAGCGCTGCCCGCGTTCTTCGTACAACAGCTTGGCGGCCTGGCGCGGGGTGATGCGTTGGTTGCCGCAGGTCAGTGCGGCGTAACGAACGACCACCGCCAGAAGGCGCCCCGGCAGCGGGATCTCTTCGCCGCGCTGGGCCCAGGGATGGCCACGGCCATCGTGACGCGCGGCGCTGGCGCCGAGCATGGCCGGCACTTGCGGCGGCAGCCCGGTGATCGGCGCGATCGCCTGCAGTCGCTCGGCCACCGCCTTGCCCAGTCGCTCGCTGGCGATTTGGATCGCCATCGGCGGCGCCGCCGCGGGCGGTTCGACATCAAGCCCGGCGGGCAACTCGTACAGCAGAGCCGCCAGCGCGAACTGGCGCAAGCGGGTGGCATCCATGCCGAGCTCGCGTCCGAAAGCCAGTGCCCACAGCACCCGGGCGACGATCTCGGCATTGGCATCGGTCTGTCGCACATGGGCGGCCAGTAGCCACAGCAAGGGTGCCGGGCCGGCGATGATGGCGCCGACCGCCGGCTCCAATTCGACCAACAAGGTGGCGGCATCGGCGGCCGTGTCACGAGCGACGACCGCCCGCTGCAGGCGTGCATAGGCCTCGCGGGCCACGGGTAGCGCGGCATCGAAGTCGGTCGGCGCCGGCCAGTGCCGTTGCCGCAGCTCGCCGTACTCGTCGCGCGGACCGTCGCGATGCGGCGGCTCGGGCTCTTCGAACACCAAGTAACGCGCTTCCGGCGCCGTGCCCGAGGCGGTATCGACATAGACGTGGTTGCACACGCCCTGCAAGCGGCGGATGTCGTCGGCATCGCGCAAGGTGATGCCCTCGCTGCGATAGGGGGTGTCGCTCCAGGGCCGGTCGAGCCGGCTGATGCACATCCCTGGACGCAGACCGAGGACGTGAATGCGCACTTCCCGGGGGGGCAGGGTTTTCTTTTTGTGCTTCATCGGCCCACGTGCGTCATCCGCCATGACTGCGCCAACGTTATCCGATGCGTGCAGGGGACGCTCAGCGCTCGGATTGCCATTGCAGCGCGGCGCTGCTTTCGCGGCCCGACTCGATCGCCAGTTCGAAGCCGTGTG
>DASUOA010000175.1:0-3926 GCA_036276895.1 Arenimonas sp.
GTTCATGCACCATCGCCTGCGCTGATCAGCAAGGCGATCATCTCCTCCAGATTCACCAGGTAGTCGACATCGACCGCCTTGACCACGGCGTCGGGCAAGGTGCGGTACTCGGCATCGATCGGTGCCAGCGCGATCGTCATGCCGCCGAGCGCATGCACGCAGGCCATGCCGTTTCCGCCATCGGAATTGGCACCGGACAGGGTGACCGCGATCATGTCGCTGGCGAACGCCTCGGCGGCGCTCTCGAACAGCACATCGATGCTCGGGCGCACGGCGTGCACGGGCGTATCGACCGACAATGCAAATCGCTCGCGGTTCTCCACCAGCAGATGATACCCGGGGGGCGCCACCGTGACCCTGCCCGCGCGAATCGCTGCCTTGTCCACGGCCAGCGCTACCGGCAACTGGGCATTGCGGCCAAGGACGTCCGCCAGGACGGTTTCAGTGTCGGCCGGCAGATGCGCAACGACAGCAACGGCCAAGGGATAGTCGGCTGGCAGGGCAGCGAGAACCGCCTGCGCCTGCGCCAGGCCACCCGCGGAAAACCCCATGACCAGCAGTCTAGCCATGTCGATCCCCGATCCGGCGATAGACGTTGCTCTCGGACACGAGCTTGAAATCCTTCTCCCAACAACCCAGCGGCAAACGCTCGGAATAGCCGAGCAGCAGATAGCCTCCACGCTGCAGGCTCCGTGCAAACAGGTCCAGCACCCTCTTCTGCAAGGCTTCGGCGAAGTAGATCATCACGTTCCGACAAACGATCAACTGCGTCTCGCAGAAAACGTCATCGATCGCCAGGTTGTGCGGAATGAACTCGGCCGCCTTCCTGAGAAACTCGACCGCACGCATTTCCTCACCATTCTTGCTCAGGTAATCGCTTAGCGCGTGCTGCCCGCCGGCCGCGCGGTAGGCGGCATCCCAGGTCTCGTACTCGCGCGCCGGCCAGCGCCCGGCACGAGCCTGGTCAAGGGCGGCGACATTGATGTCGGTCGCCACCAGGCGGGTCTTGGAAAGCAGACCTGCCTCGTGAAGCAGGATCATCAAGGTATAGGTTTCCTGGCCGCGACCACAGCCGGGCTGCCAGATGTTGATGCGCGGGAAGCTCTCGAGGCGTGGCAGAACCTCCTCGCGCAGGTAGCGCCAGACCGGCGGGTCGCGGAAGAACTCGGACACTGGCACCGAGATGTTGTTGATGACCGACTCGGCGACGCGCTCGTCCTGCAGCAGCGTCGGGATCAATGCCGAAAGGCTGCGCAGGTCGAAGTAGGCCTGCACCTCGCGCAAGCGGCGCTTCAGCGAAGCGCGCGCATAGCCAGTGAAATCAAAGCCGTAGCGCAGCTTCAGTGCCTGCAGCACCAGATCGACTTCGATCTCTTCGATCTCGTGGTTGCGCCACTGGATCACAGCAACTCCTTGAGCTGCGCAAGCAACTGCGTGACCTCCACCGGCTTGGCGATGTAGGCGTCGGCGCCTGCCTGAAGGCATAGGTCACGATCACCCTGCATGGCCTTGGCTGTCACCGCGACGATCGGAAGCTCGGTATGGCCGAGCTCGCGCGCGCGCCGGATCAGCTCGTAACCATCGATGCCGGGCATCATGATGTCGGTCAACATCACATCGAACGCCTGCGTGCGCAGCGCCTCGAGTGCGCGCTCGCCATCCTCCGCCACCGTTACCGCCAGCCCCTGCGCTCGCAAGGCCTTGGATAGCGCGTACAGGTTGCGCGCATCATCGTCCACCAGCAGCAGCCGGCAACCGGAAAGGCTGCTTCGCTCGGACTTCGCCGGAGCCTGCGGCGGCGGGCTGTCCAACACCGTCAGCACTTCTTCACGCAGGCGCTCGTCCGAGTGTCGTCCCTTGATGACGATAGTCTCGGTGTACTCACGCAGCGAGCGCAACTCGGCACTGCTGAGCTCACGTGCGGAGTACACCAGCACCGGCGGATGCGGGGCGCCACGGGCACGCAGGTGCTCCAGCCATTCGAAACCCGACATGTCGGGCAAAGACAGATCGAGCACCACCGCATCGACGTGTTCCCGCTCCAGCGCGGTCAGGGCCTCAGCCCCGGATCCCGCCGCCAGCAAAGCGATCGGATCGCGCGCGAACAGCTGCCTGATCGCGGTGATGGTGGCCGCGTTGTCCTCGACCACCAGCACCGACTTGCCGCTCGCACGACCGGCCTCCTTGCGGATGGTGTCCAGCGCTGCTGCAATCATTTCCCGGGTCACCGGCTTCTTCAGGAAGCCCATGGCACCGAGTGTCTTGGCTTCACCGGTATCGACCGCGCCGGACATGATGAACACCGGGATCCGCGCCGTGCGCCGGTCTTCCTTGAGCTGCTTGAGCACTTCCATGCCGGTCATGCCTGGGAGGCCAAGATCCAGCAGCACGCCTTGCGGGCGCGAAGCCTTGATGCTTGCCAGCGCCTTTTCGGCCGAATCCACGGTAGTGACCGCGAAGCCCAGCGTATCGATCAACCGCTCGAGAATCTTGACCAATCGCTCATCATCCTCGACAACCAGGACATGCCCTGAGTTGGCCCCAGTCGTGCGCGGCGCACGCGGCGGGCTTGGCATCGTGACGGGCGCCTGAGTCGGCGCCAGGGTCGCCGCGGCTGCCGTTGTCAGTGGCAACTGCACGGTAAAGCAGCTACCGCTTCCGGGCTGGCTGCTGGCCAGGATCCGACCGCCCATCAGGTCGACCAGGCGTTGACTGATCGCCAGTCCCAGGCCCGAGCCGCCGTACTTGCGACTGGTCGTACCATCGAGCTGCTGGAACACGCCAAAGACATGCTCGAGCTTGTCCGGCGGAATTCCGATGCCGGTGTCGCGCACTTCGATCTGCAGGATGCCGTCGCGACCAGTCAATGACAGTCGCACTTCACCGCGCTCGGTGAACTTGATCGCATTCGACAGCAGGTTGGTGATGACCTGGGTAACGCGCTGCCGATCCGCACGCAAGACCGCCGGCGCCGAGGCATCGACGTCGATGGCGAACAGCAGCGACTTCTTCTCGGCCTGCGGAGCGAATACCCGGCGCAGATAGCCGAGCAGGTCATCCAAGGGAAAATCCTCGGTGACGATTTCCAGTCGGCCCGCCTCGATCTTGGACAGATCCAGGATGTCGTTGATCAGCGCCAGCAGATGGCTGCCGCTTTCATGGATCACTGCCGCCGATTCGGCCTGGTCAGGACTGAGATTGTTCTCGGCGTTGTCGGCCAGGCTCTTGGCTAGAATCAGGATGCTGTTGAGCGGCGTGCGCAGCTCATGCGACATGTTGGCGAGGAACTCCGACTTGTACTGGCTGGCCTGCTGCAACTCGCGCGACCGCGCCTCGGCGACCTGCCGCGCCAACTCGAGCTCGCGCCCCTGGCTTTCCAGAGCCTGGTTCTTCTGCGTCATTTCTTCCTGCTGCGCGCGCAACTCTTCCTGGTTTGCCTTCAGCTCTTCGGTCTGCGTCTTGAGCTCTTCGGCTTGGCTGCGCAGTTCTTCCGTCAGCTCTTCCAGCGCAAGGTTGCGATCACTCAATGCTTGTTGCTGCTGCTCGAGATCGGCAGTCAAGCGCCGGCTCTCCTCAAGCAGCGCCAGATTGTGTTCCGCCGCACGCAGGTTCGCGAGGTGCAGGCCGAGCGCCTGGGAGGCCGCTGCGAGCAATTCGTGCTGACGCGGTGTCAGATCGCGCAGCGCGCCAAGCTCGACAACCGCGAGCACCTCGTCCTTGTGGCAAATCGGATATAGCACCAACTCCGCCGGCTTGAACTCACCCAGACCGGCGGTGATTACCGCCACGCCATCGGGCACTGGCGACAACAGCACGGGCTGGCGGTCGCGCGCGCACTGTCCGATCACGCCATCGCCGGCGGCAAAGTAATCGTCGGGCTGATTCCGCCGCGCCAGTCCATGGCTGGCCACGCGCCGATAGGCGCC
>DASUOA010000176.1:0-2029 GCA_036276895.1 Arenimonas sp.
GCATCGGTGAGCTGGCGCGCGCGCTCGGACTGCCCGAGGAGCTGCTGGCCGATCGTATTGCCCAGCGCGCGAGCAAGGAGTTTGTCTACCTGCGCCGGCACATGAACCCGGATGTTGCGCGCGACGTGGTCGAGCTCGGTATTCCTGGCGTCTATTCGCAGCGCGAATTCCGCCGCTTCTACCCGCACGGCGAGGTGATGGCGCATGTGCTCGGCTTCACCAATATCGACGACCGCGGACAGGAAGGCCTGGAATTGGCCTTCGACGACTGGCTGACCGGCAAGCCCGGTGCGCAGCGCATCATCCGCGACCGTCGCGGGCGCGTCGTCGAGCACGTCGACCTGATCCGCCCGGCCGAGCACGGCCACGAGCTGGTGCTGACGATCGATCGCCGCTTGCAGTACCTCGCCTACCGCGAGCTGAAAGCGGCCTTGCTCGAGCGCGGCGCCAGCAGCGGCTCGGTGGTGATCCTCGATGTGCCGACCGGCGAGATCCTCGCCATGGTCAACCAGCCGAGCTACAACCCGAACGCCCGCGACGCCGCCGAGCCCGGTACCCATCGCAATCGCGCCGTCACCGATCTGGTCGAGCCCGGTTCGGTGATGAAGACCTTGACGATTGCCGCGGCGCTGGAAGCCGGCACCGTGCGCATGGATACCGCGATTCCGACCGCGCCCGGCTTCATGCCGCTGCCCGGCGGATACACCATCAAGGATTTCCGAAACTACGGCACGCTGACGGTGGCGGGCGTGCTGACCAAGAGTTCCAACGTCGGCGCGACCAAGATCTCGCATACGCTCAGCAGCGAGCAGCAGTACGACCTGTACAGCCGTTTCGGTTTGGGCAAGGTCAGCGGCAGCGGTTTTCCCGGCGAATCGCAGGGCGTGCTGCGCGGCCCGCAGACCTGGGGCCCGACCGAGAAGGCGACCATCTCCTATGGCTACGGCCTGTCGGTGACGCCGCTGCAGCTGGCGCGTGCCTACGCCGCGATCGGCAATGGCGGTGTGTTGCGCGAGCCAACCTTTGTCAAGGGCGCCGATACGCCAGCGGCCCAGGTCATTGCCGACGATCTCGCCAAGCAGTTGATGGCGATGATGGAAACCGTGCTCGGCCCGGAAGGTACCGCCAGCCGCGCCCGCATCCTCGGCTATCGCGTCGCCGGCAAGACCGGCACCGCGCGCAAGGCGGTCGGCGGAGGCTATGCCAGCAATCGCCATGCGGCAGTCTTCGTCGGTCTGCTGCCGGCGTCGCAGCCGAAACTGGCGATCGCGGTGGTGATCCACGACGCGCAGGGCGTCGATACCGGTGGTGGCCATGTCGCCGCCCCGGTGTTCTCGCGGGTCGGCGAGGGCGCGCTGCGTTTGCTTGACGTGCCGCCGGATCATGTCGAGCAGTGGTATGCGGCGCAGGCCAAGCAGGCGCCGCGATTGACCGCGGCCGCGCCTGCGCCGGTTGCCGCGCCGTTGGCGGTGCAGCCATGAGCCCGGCATTGCGCCTGTCGCAGTTGCTGCCGGCGGGAGAGTCGCCGGCGGCGACGTTCGATCCTGTGCTCACGGGCATGAACGCCGACAGCCGCAGCGTGCAGCCGGGCGAAGCCTTCATCGCCCTGGCGGGCGCCAGCACGCATGGCCTGAAGTTCGCTGATGTCGCCCTGGCGCGCGGTGCCGCCGCCATCCTGTTCGAGCCACCGGCGCCGGAAAGCGTCACCCTGCCGGCCCATGCCGTGGCCGTGCCGCAGCTGCGGCAGCGACTGGGCGCGTTGGCCGATCGCTGCTACGGCTCGCCGTCGTCAACGCTGTCGGTGATCGGCGTTACCGGCACCAATGGCAAGACGTCCACGGTGCAGCTGCTCAGCCAGGCACTGAGCCTGCGCGGCCGCGTCGCTGGCAGCATCGGCACGCTCGGCGCCGGTTTGCACGGTGCACTGCGTGCCGGCGAGCGCACCACGCCGGATGTGGTCAGCGTGCACCGTCTGCTGGCGGAGTTGCGCGAGCAGGGCGCCGAGGCGGTCGCGATGGAAGTGTCCTCG
>DASUOA010000177.1:0-6207 GCA_036276895.1 Arenimonas sp.
GAAGCGGAACGTCTCGAAGCCGAACGTCTCGAAGCCGAACGTCTCGAAGCCGAACGTCTCGAAGCCGAACGTCTCGAAGCCGAACGTCTCGAAGCCGAACGTCTCGAAGCCGAACGTCTCGAAGCGGAACGTCTCGAAGCGGAACGTCTCGAAGCCGAACGTCTCGAAGCCGAACGTCTCGAAGCCGAACGCCTCGAAGCCGAACGCCTCGAAGCCGAACGTCTCGAAGCGGAACGCCTCGAAGCGGAACGTCTCGAAGCGGAACGTCTCGAAGCCGAGCATCTCGAAGCCGAGGCGCAGTCCAAGGTTCAGGAGCTGCTGTCGCTCGACGCATTTGCCGAGCAGGAAGCGGGCGAGTCGATGCCCGAGGATGCACTGGGCGGCTTCAGCCTGACCGGCGCCGCTGAAGAGCCGCTGCAGCTGATCGTCACCGACGAGGCGGAGCCTGTCGCGGGTGGAGCGGAAGAAGACCTGCCGCTGTCCCTGGATGAATTTGCCGAGCCGGTTGGCGAGGAAGCGGCGCCATCGAGCGCGGCCGAGGAAGCGACCGCCCAGCCAGCCGAAGATGATGCCCTGGCGGCAATGATCGCCGCTTACGCGGCCGATTCGACTGCCAGTGATGATGCGGCTGAAGCCGAACGCCTCGAAGCCGAACGTCTCGAAGCTGAACGCCTCGAAGCGGAACGCCTCGAAGCGGAACGCCTCGAAGCGGAACGCCTCGAAGCGGAACGTCTCGAAGCGGAACGCCTCGAAGCCGAACGCCTCGAAGCCGAACGCCTCGAAGCCGAGCGCGAACAGGCGCCAGCGGTCGAGGCCGAGGCTGGGGCTGTGGCCGAGCGCGTCGAAACAACGGCTGCCATCGCGCCGCAGATTGAGGACGCCGAAGATCCCGAACTGCCGATGGACACCAGCGACCTCGACGAGGAGCTGCTCGACATCTTCCTCGAGGAATCGATCGACATCCTCGACCACTCGGATGGCCTGATGGCCAAGCTTCGCGACGATGTCAGCGATCGCGAGCTGGTGGTCGGCCTGCAGCGCGACCTGCACACGCTCAAGGGCGGTGCGCGCATGGCGGGCGTGTTCGCGGTGGGCGAACTCGGCCACACCATGGAATCCCTGCTCGAAGCCGTGGCCGAGGGACGCCGCGATTTCGATGCCACCGGCCTGCAGGTGCTCGAACGCGCCTTCGACCGGCTGCATCGCATGGTCGGCCGGGTCGGCGAGCGCAAGGCGATCGCCCTGCCGGCCAATCTCATCGCCCAGCTGGAGGCTCTGTCGAAGGGTGTGCCGCTCGATGCGTTGACGAGTGCAGCGGCCGCACCTGCGGCCGCGACGACGCCTGCGGCCAAGGTCGAAGCACCGGCGGCCGCAGAGGCTCCTGCGGCGCCGGCCGCGCCGACTCCGCCGCGCAGCACCACCTTCTCTTCGCCGATCGATTCACTGGCCGAAGACGAGGAACTTGGCAGTGTTCGCGCGCCGCAGGAGCAGGTGCGCATCCGCGCCGACCTGCTCGACCGCCTGGTGAACTACGCCGGCGAGGTGGCGATCTACCGCGCCCGCCTGGAGCAGCAGCTCGGCGCCTTCCGCGCTAACCTCGGCGAGCTCGGTGCGACCACGACTCGACTGCGCGAGCAATTGCGCAAGCTCGATATCGAGACCGAAGCGCAGATCATGGCGCGCTACCAGCGTGAAGGCGAAAGCAGCGACGAGACCTTCGATCCGCTGGAGCTCGACCGCTTCACCACGCAGCAGCAACTGTCGCGTTCGTTGTCCGAGTCCGCGGCCGACTTGACCAGCCTGCAAGGCTCGCTCGACGACCTCACCCGCCAGTACGAAACCTTGCTGTTGCAGCAGTCGCGCGTCAGCTCGGATCTGCAGGAAGGACTGATGCGCACGCGCATGCTGCCCTTCGATGCGCTGGTGCCGCGACTGCGCCGCGTGCTGCGGCAATCGGGTTCGGAAGTTGGCAAACAGGTGCAGCTGAAGGTCGACGGCGCCTCCGGCGAAATGGACCGCAACGTCCTCGACCGCATGACCGCGCCGCTTGAGCACATGCTGCGCAACTCGATCGCGCACGGACTGGAGACGCCCAAGGAGCGTAAGGCGGTCGGCAAGCCGGAAGAGGGCACGGTGCGCATCGCCGTGACCCGTGAAGGTTCGGAAGTGGTGCTGCGCATCAGCGACGACGGCCGTGGCTTGAACAAGGACGCGATCCGCCGCCGCGGCATCGAACGTGGGCTGATCACCGAACAGGATGAACTCTCCGACCAGACGCTGTACGCGCTGATCCTGGAAAGCGGCTTCTCCACCGCTGAGACGGTGAGCCGTCTCGCCGGTCGCGGCGTCGGCATGGACGTGGTCTACAGCGAAGTCCGCCAGCTTGGCGGCACGCTCACCATCGACTCCAATCCGGGCAAGGGCAGCCTGTTCACCATCCGCCTGCCGTTCACGCTGGCGGTCACCCAGGCGGTGTTCGTCAAAATCGGCGATACCAGCTTCGCGGTGCCGATCGCGTCGGTACAGGGCGTCGGCCGCATCAGTCGCGAAGACCTCGAGAAGCAACGCGCCGGCGAGCATCCGAGCTATACCTATGCCGGCGAGTCCTATGCCATCCACGACCTCGGCGAGCTGATCGGCCACGCCCCGGCCAAAGCGCCGGACAGCCTGCAAATGCCACTGCTGCTCGCGCGCTCGGGCGACCTGCGCGCCGCCATCTGCATCGACCAGATGCTCGGCAGCAAGGAGATCGTGGTCAAGCCGGTCGGCCCGCAGGTCAGCTCGATCCCGGGCATCTTCGGCGCCACGGTGATGGGCGATGGCCGTGTGGTGGTGATCCTCGACGTCGCGCCGCTGGTGCGCCGCCAAGCGGCGCATGTCCGTGAGCACGGCCGGATCGCCGATGTCACGCCGGCGGTGCCGACGCAGCGCATCCCGGTGGTGATGGTGGTCGACGACTCGATCACCATGCGCAAGGTCACCGGCCGCGTGCTCGAACGCCACGGCATGGAAGTGATGACCGCCAAGGACGGTGTCGATGCCATCGAGAAGCTGGCCGAGCGCGTGCCCGACCTGATGCTGCTCGACATCGAGATGCCGCGCATGGACGGTTACGAGCTGGCGCAGAACATGAAGTCCGATCCGCGCCTGCGCAACGTGCCGATCATCATGATCACCTCGCGTACCGGCGAGAAGCACCGCCAGCGCGCGATGGACATCGGCGTCAACGGTTATCTCGGCAAGCCCTACCAGGAGCCCGAGCTGATGCGAAACGTGTACGAGCTGCTGGGCATGGAGCCGGTCCATGGCTGATGCGCCCATTCGCATCGCCCTGCTCGGGCGCGCCGGCGATGCCCGCGAGCAGTTGCGCAAGGCGCTGGTCGATCTCGGTGCCGATCTGGTCGCCGAAGGCGACCCGGCCGAACTTGACCCCGGTGTGCTGATCGGTCTCAAGCCCAAAGTGCTGTTGATCAGCCTGGAGCCGGCGATCGAAGATGCACTTGATCGCTTCAATGACGTGCTGGCATCGCCCGACGTCGAAGTGATGTTCGACGACGCAGAGGTGACCCGCGGTCTCGAAGGTTGGGACTTGGCGCGTTGGGCGCGGCACCTGGCCGCCAAGCTGGTCGGCAGTGATGTGCTGCCGCCGGCGCCTGCCGGATCCGAAGCATTGGGCGACGTCGACCTGAGTCCGGTGCCGGGCGCACCGCCGACACCGGCGCAGCTGATGGATCACGCCAAGCTCGAGGACTACGCCGCCGAGGCCGGCGGCATGCTCGACGAAGTGCCCAGCGAGCCTTCGCTCGCCAGCGTGGCGGTGGATGTCGATGTGACAGCGGCCGATAGCGGCAGCCATGCCGAGGTCGGCGAGTTGGATCTGGGGATCGATGTCGATCTCTCGCAGCTTGAGCAGGCAATGAGTTCCGAGCCCGAGCCCGAGCCGGCGGCGGATGAGATGGCAGCCGCGCCCGCAGCGTCGGGCGAAACGTTGGATTTCGATGCTGAACTGCCGGCCCGCAGTTTCGGCGAGATGGCGGCCGAAGCCGATGCCGGCCCCGATCTCGATTTTTCGCTTGATGTCGACATCGCGGGCCTTGATCGCGCGCTCGCGCAGGATGCCACCCCGGTCGCACCTTCAGAGCCCGAGGCTGTGGCCGACGAAGAGGGCTCCGGGCTGCTGGCCGATCTGGAGTTCGACAGCGATGCACCGGTGAGTTTCGCCAGCTTGGCCGGCGACGAGGAGCCGGCTGCAGGCGCACTCGACATGGATGCCGACGTGGCCGCGCTCGCCGCCCAGCTCGATGCGGGCGCCGGCATGACCAGCCTGGCCGATGACACCTTGAATGCGGCGGCGGACGAATCGGGCTTCGAGCTCCCGGATTTTGCAGCAGCGGAAGTTTCCGGTGCCGGCGACGCCGCCGATAGCGCCGGCGGTGACGACGGGCTGGGTGGCCTGAGTTTGCCCGGCGAATTCGAACTGCCGGACCCGACTGCGGCAGCAGAGGCCGAAGCCACGCTTTCCGAGCAGGAAGCTTCGTCGCTGCCGGAACTGGGCGCTCTCGATTTCGCCGCGCCCGAGCCGCAGCTTGCGGAAACCGAGCCGACATCGCCGCTGTCCTTGTCGACAGACGAAGGTGAACCCGCCGCGTCTTCCGCGGCGGCGCCTGCCAAGCCCGCGGGCGGCATGTTCGCCGGCATGACCCTGTCGCTGGAAGGTGACGAGCCGGCGGCGCCGGCCGTGGCCGCGGCGATACCCGGCGTGGTGCTGGCGCTGGCGGGAATCGGTGGTCCCGACGCCATCAAGCAGCTGCTGCGCGCGCTGCCGACGTCGATTCCGGTGCCGGTGCTGGTCTACCAGCATCTCGAAAACGGAAAGTACGATCGCTTGGCCGATCAGCTGGGCAAGGGCAGCGCGTTGCCGATGAGCCTTGCCGAAGCGGGGCAGACGCTGAGCGTTGGTGCGGCATTCCTGCTGCCGGCGGGTCTGGGTATCGCCGCTGATGGCGATGGCTATCGCTTCGAAGCGGTCGCGGGCACCGACGCGCTGCTGTCAGCGCTGCCGGCCGCCAAGTCCGCGGTGTTGGCCTTGAGCGGCGCTGCGGCCGAGCTGGTGCCGGCGATCAAGGCGATTTCGGCGCAGGGTGGTCTGGTGCTGGCACAGTCGCCGGAAGGCTGCTTCGACACCGCCGCCATCGACGAGTTGATCGCCGCCGGCGTCACCGCCGCCAGTCCTTCGGAACTGGCCCTGCAGCTCAGCCTGCGCTGGAACGCCTGAGGCCGCAGCCCATGATTGACGGAGTCCTTCGATGAATGCCCCGCAGCGCGATATCCGCGGCGTCCTGATAACCGTGGCCGGCGGCCGTCTGCTGCTGCCCAATGCCAGCGTCGCCGAGGTCATCACTTTCTCCGAGCCGGAAGCGGTCGAGAATGCACCGGCCTGGTTGCTCGGACGCCTGCGCTGGCGCGGCTGGCGCTTGCCGCTGCTATCGTTCTCGCGTCTGGCCGAGTGGTCGGAAGAAGAGGGTCAGCTCGGCGCCAAGGTCGCGGTGCTCAAGGCGCTCGGCGGCAATCCCAAACTGCCGTTTTTCGCGGTGCTGTCTCAGGGATTCCCGCGATTGGTCACGGTGTCGCGCGAGGCGCTGGCCGAAGCGCATGACAGCAAGGAGCTGCCGCTCGGCATCCACTCCCGCGTGGTGCTCAATGACGATCCGGCGGTGATCCCGGATCTGCTCAGCCTCGAACTGCTGCTCGACAAGGCATTGGCACAGGCCGCCTGACGCTCAGCGCCAGTCGCCGAACAGCGCCTGCAGCGCGGCAATCGTCGCCAGCCCGGCGGTTTCGGTGCGCAGCACGCGCGGCCCGAGACCGATGCCGGTGAAGCCGGCGGCCATCAACGCGGCGATGTCGCGCTCGGAAAATCCACCTTCGGGTCCTATGGCCAGGGCGACATGGTCGCCGGCGGCGATGGGCAGTTGCGAAAGCCGGCCCTGCGCATCGGGATCGAGGAACAGGCGGTGCGTCGCCCGCTCCTGCGCCGCGTACTGCGCCAGCGTCGCCGGCTCCTGCAGTTGCGGGATTCGGGTGCGACCGCATTGCTCGCAGGCGGAGTACAGCACGCCGCGCCAGTGCGACTGGCGCTTGCCGCCGCGTTCGCCGTCGAGTTTGACTTCGGTGCGCTCGGAGAAGATCGGCGCGATGGCAGCGACC
>DASUOA010000178.1:0-2644 GCA_036276895.1 Arenimonas sp.
GTCGGGCCAGTGCCGCCGCAGGTCGGCGGATCGGACCAGCGCATGGCCGCGCGGATTGCCGTAATCGGCGTAGATGCCGACCACCCGCGCCGGCCACTCGCCGTCGGCCGCGGGCAGTGCGAGGACATCGCCGACATCCACTTGCAGGCGCCGCGCCAACTGCTCGCTCAGCATCACGCTGCCACCGGCGAACAGCGCATCCCATGCGCCTTCGCCCTGCGCCTGCAGCAATGGCCAGTGCTGGCGGTACAGCGCGTCGTCCTCGATCCCGGCCAGCTCCAGTGGCCAGCCGCCGAGGCGCGCATCGACGTCGATCACCGAGGTGGTGTCGGCGACTTCGGGCTGGTGCCGCAACCACGCCTGCACCTCGGCGGCCTGCCGATCGGTTTCCGGGCGGATGTACAGCTCCGCGGCGAGGCGCTGCTCGAGCCAGCCGCTGAAGGTGTGGCGGAAGCCCTCGGTCATGCTGCCGGCGCCGACGTTGGCGGCCAATGCCAGCAGCAGCGCCATCAACGCCAGGCTCAAGCCGGGCAACTGCTGCCGGCAGTCGGCCACGAACCAGCCGGCCAGCGGCGAGCGGCCGCCGGTCGGCACCAGCCGCAGCAACCCGCTGAGCAGCAGCGGCAGCCCCAGTGCGGCCGCGAGCAGCAGGCTCCCGAGCAGGACGAACCCGCTGGCCAGGCTGTCGCCGTAAACCAGCGCAAGCAACGCCGTCACCGCGGCCAGCGCCGCCACCCAGGCCTGCCGACGCAGCCACGCGCGATGTGCCTGGTGCCACGCCTCGCCCCCGGCCAGCGCAAGCAACGGCAGCCGCGCGCTGCGCCACAGGCTGCTCGCCCCCGCCGCCAGCGCGCCGACCAGCGCCAGGGCGACGCCGCCGAGCCACCACATCGGGCTGAGCGTCAGTTGGCCCGCGACCTGTGCCCCGTACAGGCCGCGCAGGCTCGCGGCGACGTCGGGCAGCAGCAGGCTGGCGAGCACGTAGCCGCTGGCGACCCCGGCGATGCCCCCGAGCAGCGCCAGCACCCCCAGTTCCAGGGTCAGCGCCAGCAACAGGTAGCGCACGCTGACGCCGGTCGCGCGCAGGGTGCGCAGCAGCGGCCGGCGCTGCTCCAGCGCCAGGCCGATCGCCGCGTGGACGATGAACAGGCCGACCGCGAACGCGAGCAGGCCTAGGGCGGTGAGATTGAGGTGGAAGCTCTCGGTGAGCCGGTCGAGGTCGTTGTCTTCGCTGGCTGGATTCCAGCGCAGGCGTTCGTCCCACGGCGCCGGCAAGGCTCCCTGGGCGCCGGCCGGCAGCAGCAGGCGCGAGAGTTCGCCCGGCATCCCGAGCAGCCGCTGGGCCACGCCGATATCGACCAGCAGCAGCCCCGGCGCCATCCGCTCGCGTGGCTGCAGCGGCGGCAGGCGCTGGCCGTCGGCGAGCACCGGCCGCGCGCCCGGTTGCAATCCCAGTTCTTCGAGGGCCTGCGTGGATATCCACGCCTGCCCCGGCGGACTGATGAAATCCAGCAGCGCGCCGACCTGCGCCGGCTCGCCGGCCATGCGCGACCCGGCCGGCAGGCTCAGGGGCTCGATGCCCATGATCTCGAGCCGCCGTTCGTCCCGGCCCTGCAACCGGATCGTGCCCTCGAGCACCGGCGACACCGGCCAACCGGCGCGGCGCAGCTGGCTGAAAGCCGCCTGCGGCAACGGCTGGCCATCGCGGGCGACCAGGCTCACCTGCGCCGCGCCGCCGATCGCCTCGCTGGCCAGCGCGTAGCTGTCCCGCGCCTGCCGGTTGAGCGCCTGCACCCCGGTCAGCAGCGCCGTCGCCAGCCACAACCCGGTGAACAGGCTGAAGAACTGCACCGGGTGCTTGCGCCAGTGGCTGAGCAGACTACGCAGGGTCCAGTAGACGACGCTCATTGCCCGGCGCCCGGCCCCGGATGCAGGCGCCCCGCGCGCAGCACCACGGTGCGCTGCAGGCGCGCCGCCACCTGCGGGCTGTGGGTCACCATCAGCAGCGTGCAACCGCTGTCCGCGACCAGTTGCAGCAGCAACTGCAGCACCTGCGCCCCGGTCGCCTCGTCGAGGTTGCCGGTCGGCTCGTCGGCCAGCACCAGCGCCGGCCGGGAAGCCAACGCACGGCCCAGCGCCACGCGCTGCTGCTGGCCACCGGAGAGTTGCTCCGGATAACGCTGCAACAGCTCGCCCAGGCCCAGTTGCCGCACCAGCTGCGCTTGCCATCGCGGATCATGGCGACCGGCCAGGCGTGCCTGGAACGCGAGGTTGTCGGCGACGCTGAGGCTGCCGACCAGGTTGAACTGCTGGAAGATCAGGCCGATCCCGCAGCGCCGCCAGTCGGCCAGCTCGCGCTCGTTCATCGCATGGAGGGCTTTGTCTCCGACCTGGATGCGACCGCGGTCGGCCTGGTCGAGGCCGCCGACCAGGTGCAGCAGCGTGCTCTTGCCGCTGCCCGACTCGCCCATCAACGCCAGGCTGTCGCCGCGATCCAGCCGCAGGTCGACACCCTGCAGCACCGGCAGCGGACCCTGCGGCGTGGGATAGCTCTTGTGCAGGTCCTCGACGTGGAGCATCGCTGGTCGACGAGAAACGGAGGCGCCCATGATGGCGCACCAGCGATGAAAGCCGGCGACCGCGC
>DASUOA010000179.1:0-5009 GCA_036276895.1 Arenimonas sp.
AAGAACCGCATCGAGAACGAAGCGCTCGCCCACGCCAGCAAGATCGTGCCGGAAGCGCGTGGTGTTGCCGCTGCCCGCATCCAGGAGGCCACTGGTTACCGCGATGCCCTTATCGCCCGCGCCGAGGGTGACACGCAGCGCTTCCGCCTGCTGGCCGACGAGTACCGCAAGGCGCCGGAGGTCACGCGCAAGCGTCTGTACCTGGAGACGATGCAGGAAGTGATGCGCGCCAACCCGAAGGTGCTGGCCGGCCGCGACAACAACATCCTGTACCTGCCGATGGCCAATCCCGGCGCCGCTGGCAGCGTGGACACGCCGCTGATGCGCCTGCCCGCCACCAAGGCCCTGCCTGACTTGCCCGACAACCGGCTCGAGCGCGCACCGCGCGCCGACGGCCGCACCGGAGGACGCTGATGCGTGGTTTCAACCTGGCAATCCTGATCGCGGTGGCGGCGCTGTTTGCCGCCATGGGGTCGATCTTCGTGGTCAACGAGACGCAGACCGCGATCGTGCTCAACCTCGGCAAGGTGGTGCGCGCCGACCTCCAGCCCGGCCTGCACTTCAAGCTGCCGCTGGTCGACGAGGTGCGTCGCTTCGATCGCCGCATCCTCACTCTCGACGACGCTCCCGAGCGCTACCTGACTTCGGAGAAGAAGGACGTCAGCGTCGACTTCTTCGTCAAGTGGCGGATCAAGGACGTCGCGACTTACTACCGCGCCGCCAGCGGCGGCAACGAAGACGCCGCCCGCCAGCGCCTGACGCCGATCATCAAGGACTCGCTGCGCAACCAGATCAACCAGCTGAGCCTGGCCGAGGTGGTCTCCGGTGGTCGCGTCGACCTGACCCAGCGCCTGCTGGCCGGTACCAAGGAAGGCGCCGCGACGCTCGGCATTGAGATCGTCGACATCCGCATCAAGCGCATCAACCTGCCGGACGACAGCACCATCCTCGGTTCGGTGTTCGAGCGCATGCGCGCCGAGCGCACCCGCGTCGCCAACCAGCTGCGTGCCGAGGGTACTGAGGCGGCTGACACCATCAAGGCCACCGCCGAACGCGAAAGCCTGGTGATCCGTGCCACCGCCGAGCGCGATGCGCAGATCCTGCGCGGTGCCGGCGATGCCCGCGCCGCCGAGCTGGCCGCGGCCGCCTACGGCCAGGATGCCGAGTTCTATGCCTTCTATCGCAGCCTGGAGGCCTACCGCGACTCCCTGGCTGACGGCCGCGCGACCCTGGTGCTCGACCCGGACTCGGAGTTCCTGCGCTACTTTGGCACCGACAAGCGCTGACCGCTGATGAACGACCTGTGGGCGGCGCTGTGCCTGGTGCTGGTGCTGGAGGGGCTGTTCCTGTTTGCCACGCCCGCGGTCTGGAAGGAAATGGTCGCCAAGTTGCTGGAGCAGCCCGACCGCAGCCTGCGCCAGGTCGGCGGCTTCATGGTGATCGCCGGGCTTGTCGCCCTGTACTTCATCCGCGGCGTAAACGGCGGCTGAGCGGATCAATTCCCTCCGCCCCTGTTTTCAGGGATAATTTCGAAAAGCCGGGACCGCCCCGGCTTTTCTTGCGTCTGGAGTATCGAAATGGGTCAGTCGGTCGTGGTGTTGGGCGCCCAGTGGGGCGATGAAGGCAAGGGCAAGATCGTCGACCTGCTGACGCAGGACATCGGCGCCGTCGTCCGCTTCCAGGGCGGCCACAATGCCGGCCATACCCTGGTGATCGGCGGCAAGAAGACGGTGCTGCACCTGATCCCGTCCGGCATCCTGCGTGACGACGCGCTGTGCCTGATCGGCAATGGCGTGGTGCTGCACCCGGGCGCGCTGCAGAAGGAAATCGCCGAGCTCGAAGGCAATGGCGTCGAAGTGCGCTCGCGGCTGAAGATCAGCCCGGCGACGCCGCTGATCATGCCCTATCACATCGCGCTGGATCAGGCCCGCGAAAAGGCTGCCGGCGGCAAGGCCATCGGTACCACCGGCCGCGGCATCGGCCCGGCCTATGAAGACAAGGTCGCCCGTCGCGGCGTCCGCGTCGCCGATCTCGCCTACCCGAACGAGCTGGCCGAGAAGCTGCGCGGCACCATGGACTATCACAACTTCGTGCTGACGAAGTACCTCGGTGTCGAAGCGGTCGACTACCAGAAGACGCTGGATGAGGCCCTGGCCTTCGGCGCCTACGTCGACCCGATGAAGGCTGACGTCGCCGGCATCTGCCATGAGCTGCGCAAGCAGGGCAAGCGCGTGCTGTTCGAGGGCGCGCAGGGTTCCCTGCTTGATATCGATCACGGCACCTATCCCTACGTCACTTCGTCGAACACCACCGTCGGCGGTGCGCTGGCGGGTGCCGGCGTCGGTGCCGATGCCATCGACTATGTGCTCGGCATTGCCAAGGCCTATGCCACGCGCGTCGGTGGTGGCCCGTTCCCGACCGAACTCGATGACGAAGTCGGCCAAGGCATCCGCGACCGCGGCCAGGAATACGGCGCCACCACCGGCCGCCCGCGCCGCTGCGGCTGGATGGACATCGTCGCGCTCAAGCGGGCGGTGGCCATCAACGGCATCAGCGGCCTGTGCATCACCAAGCTCGACATCCTCGACGGGATGGAGAAGCTGAAGATCTGTATTGCCTACCAGTACCGCGGCAAGCGCACCGAGTACGCGCCTCTGGATGCCGCTGGATGGGAAGAATGCACGCCGGTCTACCTCGAATTCCCGGGTTGGAACGAGTCGACCGCCGGCATCACCGAGTGGGACAAGCTGCCGGCGGCCGCGCGTGCCTACCTGCGCGCGCTGGAAGAGCTGGCCGGCTGCCCGCTCGCCATCGTCTCCACCGGTCCGGATCGTGACGCCAACATCGTGTTGCGTGATCCCTTCGCCTGAGTTTCCTGCGCGCCAATGAGCGCGCTACCATGTTGGCGTCTGTCGGCGGGAGAAGTCGTATGAGTTCCGTCCCGGCTGGGGTGTCCACGCATGTCGAAGGCTTGCTGGTCGATCCGGGCTATGCCGGGCATCCGTTGCGCGGCGGCCTGGAAACGCTATGGCAGGAACATCAGCGGCTGGTCCGGCGCCTGGAACAGATCACCGCGTTGACCGACGGCTTTGGCGACCTCGGTTTGGAGCGCGAGGCCGACCCGACCCGTCGCCTGGAGCGCCAGCTGCGGCACCTGGAGAAGGTGGCGCGGGTATCCGATCGCTACCAGGCCATGCTGCGCGAACTGAACGTCGCGCTCGCGCATGCCTCGACGCATGACCTGCTCACCGGCCTTGCCAACCGCCGCATGCTCGGCGAGCGCCTGCGCGCCGAGACCGAGCGCAGCATGCGCAGCCAGAGCCCGCTGGCGGTGGCACTGGTCGACATCGACCACTTCAAGGACCTCAACGAGCGCTATGGCAGCGACGTCGGCGATCGCGTGCTGCAGGCGCTGGCCGATGCCATGCGCGACAAGGTCCGCGAGTACGATCTGTGCGGACGCTGGGGTGGCGAGGAGTTCCTGCTGCTGTTGCCGTCGACTGATGGCGAGCACGCGCACGGCGTGCTCGAGCGGGTGCACACCGCGGTCCGGGCCATGCCCTTCGCCGATCTGCAACCCGCGCCGCAGGTGACGGTCAGCATCGGCGTCGCCACCATGCAGATCGGCGAAACCGTCGACAGTCTGGTCAATCGCGCCGACGATGCCCTGTTGTCGGCCAAGCGAGAAGGCCGCGACCGCATCGTCTACGCCGACTGAAAATCGCCCTCGCGCAACCGCCTCAGCGCGGCTGCGGTTGCTTCATGAACTGCCGGTACAGCACCGGGATCACGAACAGGGTCAGCACGGCCGAGAAGCCCAGACCCCAGACGATCGCCGACGCCACCGGCCCCCACAGCAGCGACTTGCCGCCCAGGCCGATTGCCAGCGAGAACAGGCCGGCGATGGTGGTGGCGGTGGTCATGATGATGGCGATGAGTCGGCGGCGTGCGGCGTAGATGGTCGCGTGCAGGGTGCGCATGCCGGCGGCGCGGCGGTCGTTGGCGGCACTGATCAGCACGATCGCGGCATTGACCGAGATGCCGGTCAGCGCCACCGCGCCGTACAGCGTGTACAGCGACACCGGCTGGCCGGAGACGATCACGCCCAGCACCACACCGATGAAGGCCAGCAACACCGAGACCAGGATCATCAGCGGCTGGAAGTAGCTGCGGAACTGCGAGGCGAGGATCAGGTAGATCAGACCGAGGCCAAGCAGGAACAGGCCGCCCATCGCGCCCAGCGACTCGTTGAGATCGTCGAGTTCGCCGGAGAAGTCGAGATCGGTTCCGGGATAGCGGGTGCGGATCTTCTCCCAGCCCTCGCGCAGCATGGCGTTGGCGGCGAGGGTGTCGGTGCTCCCCGGTGCGAGATCAGCCTCGACGGTGATGGCGCGGCGCAGTTTCCAGTGCCGGATCAGGCCCGGGCTCTTGCGTTCCTCGGCGATGAGCAGGGCGCCGAGCGTCGTCGTGCTGCCACCGGGCAAGGCCACCGGATCGTCGAGCACCGCTTGCACCTGCGCCAGCTGACGCGGCTCGGCGCGCACCCGCAGCTCGACTTTCTCGCCGCGGTCGCGCAGGTCGGCGACGATCTCTCCGTCGACATGAAGCCGCAGCAGGCGCGCCACGGTGCCCGGGTCGATGCCGGCATTGCGCGCAGCGCTCACATCGACGCGGAGGTTGAGCTCGTCGCGACCTGCGACATCGTTGTCGATGATGTCGCGTGCGCCGGGAATGCCGGAAACGATGTCCTTGACTGCACGCGCCGCCGCGCGCAGCTCGTCGAAATCATCGGCGCGGACCTTGACGCTGATTGCCTTGCCGGTCGGTGGGCCGCCGGAAATCTTCAGGAAGGAGATATCGGCGCGGCCCGGCGTCGACTCCACCGCCGCGCGCATGCCTTCAATGATCTCCTCGTACTCGCGCAGGCCAGGCGCGTCGGGGTTCAGCGACACCGCGATCTGTCCGTACTGGTCGCCGTAGACCGGCTCCATCTCGGTGAACTTGATGCC
>DASUOA010000180.1:0-2148 GCA_036276895.1 Arenimonas sp.
GTCCACCGTTCCCAGCCGCCCCATCGGCTGGCGCGCGATGAAATCCTTGCGCGCCTGCACCGGGTCGGCGAACGCGTTGATTCTTCCCTGCAGCGACGGCGTGTCCACGGTGCCCGGACAGATGGCGTTGCAGCGGATCCCCTTGCCGACGTAGTCCGCGGCGATCGACTTGGTGAGCCCGATCACCGCCGCCTTGCTTGCGCCGTACACGAAGCGGTTGGGCAGGCCGCGGATCGACGAGGCGACCGAGGCCATGTTGATGATCGAGCCGCGGCCCTTCTTCAGCATGCCGGGAAGGAAAGCGCGCGTCACCAGGTACATCGACTTCACGTTGACCGCGAAGGCCTGGTCCCAGTCGCCGGGCTTGGCGTCGAGGATCGAGCCGTGGTGGACGATGCCCGCGCAGTTGAACAGGACGTCGACGTCGCCCACTTGTTTGCTTGCCTTTGAAATAGCGGGTTCATCCGTAACGTCGAGGGCGAAGGTGCGGATGCCGTCCTTGCCGTCGATCTCGCCGACCGTCCTGGCGTTCATGTCGCTCGCCCAGACCGTGGCGCCCTCTTTGGCGAACGCCAGCGCGGCGGCGCGGCCCATGCCCTGGCCGGCGGCGGTGATGAAAGCGGTTTTTCCTGAGAGACGACCGGCCATGGAAGGCGGCGATTATACTTCGCGTTCGCATGAATAAACTCGATTTCGCGGGACGAAACGCCATCGTCACCGGCGGCTCGCAAGGCATCGGCGCGGCGATCGTGAAACGGCTTCAGGGCTCGGGCGCGAAGGTCACGATCTGGGACCTGGATGGCTCTCCGCAGGTGGACGTTTCCAGTCCATCCTCGGTTGAGAAAGCGGTCAAATCAATCGGCAAGGTCGACGTCCTGGTGAATAACGCGGGTGTCGCCGGCATGAACAAGCCGACGGTCGACTATCCCATCGAAGAATGGGAGCGCGTGCTGCGCATCAACCTCACCAGCCAGTTCCTCTGCTGCCGCGCGGTCGCCCCGCTGATGGTGAAGGCCGGCTACGGCCGCATCGTGAACATCGCGTCGATCGCCGGCAAGGAAGGCAACCCGAACGCGGTGGCGTATTCCGCTTCCAAGGCCGGCGTGATCTCGTTGACGAAAAGCCTCGGCAAGGAACTCGCGCAAACCGGCGTGCTGGTCAACTGCGTCACGCCCGCGGCGGCGAAGACCGCGATCTTCGACCAGATGACGCAGCAACACATCGACTACATGCTGTCCAAGATCCCGATGAACCGCTTCGTCAGCGTCGACGAGGTGGCGGCGCTGGTGTGCTGGCTGGCGAGCGAGGACTGCTCGTTCTCCACCGGCGGAGTTTTCGACATCTCTGGCGGAAGGGCCACTTACTAGTGAAAAAGAAGAACGGCGGACAAAGATCCATCCAGTGGTTCGGGCGGCAGGACATCTACGGCTTCATCTACCGCAGCTGGATGAAGAACCGCGGCGTGCCGCAGGACCAGTTCGACGGCCGGCCGGTGATCGGCATCTGCAATACCTACAGCGAGCTGGTGCCGTGCAACTCGCACTTCCGCGTGCTCGCCGAGCAGGTGAAGGCCGGCGTGCTCGAGGCGGGCGGCTTCCCGCTCGAGTTCCCGGTGATGTCGCTGGGCGAGACGTTGCTGCGGCCGACCGCGATGCTCTACCGCAACCTCGCCAGCATGGACGTCGAGGAATCGCTGCGCGGCAATCCGCTCGACGGCGTGGTGCTGCTCTTCGGCTGCGACAAGACCACGCCGGCGCTGCTGATGGGAGCGGCGAGCGTGGACCTGCCGACCATCGGCGTGTCGGGCGGCCCGATGCTCTCCGGCAAGCACCGCGGCACCGACATCGGCTCGGGCACCAACGTGTGGTCCATGTCGGAGGACCTGCGCGCCGGCAATGTCAGCCTGGAGGAATTCCACGAGGCCGAGTCGTGCATGCACCGCTCGCACGGTCACTGCATGACCATGGGCACGGCCTCCACCATGGCCTCGATGATGGAAGCGCTCGGCGTCGGCATGCCCGGCAACGCCGCGATCCCCGCGGTCGATGCGCGTCGCAACGTCCTCGCCCGCATGGCGGGACGCCGCATCGTCGAGATGGTGAAAGAGAACCTCGTCCTATCGAGGATTCTGAAAAAAGAAGCCTTTGA
>DASUOA010000181.1:0-4535 GCA_036276895.1 Arenimonas sp.
GGCGTCGTGTCGCACTCGATCGGAGATGATCGAATGGGTCGGCCGGAGCGCAGCGCGCTTATCTTCCACTTGGTCAACCGAGGCTTCCGCTTGAGTGCCTTCATGGCCATTCGCAGGCTCTTGGATCGTGGCGCAATCAGAGGCCCAGAGGGTGTGTGTCCACGATCGTTTCAGGATCCCCTTGGAGCCGCGCAATAACCCTTGGCAAGTCTCCCAACATGCTGCTGCGCAGGAATGAATGCGAAGATGAAATGGAACCAGCTGCGGACACGGTAATGCGGAAATGCCCAAACCACGGTGATTAGGTAGGTTTATCGGGGGTACTCAGCGCACCCGCTGCCGTGGCACTGCGTCCATAGCTCGCCACGCCGAGTCCCGCGTTTGGGGCCCAGGCCCTTCGGCGCCTAGCGCTATTGCCTCGCGGACTTATCGGCCCCTCGCGGTCAAGAAACTGACATAAATCAAGCGCTTGTATCGATCCCGAGCTTGACAGTCAGGCTTGTGAAAGTGCAGACTTCGCCACCCTTTTTCGGGGGTGTCGTCGTGGTACGGCTTGGGAGGGGTGCCCGAGTCGGAGCTTCATGCGACCCAATTTGTAGGCATTCGCATGAATCCGACCACCCTGGGCGCGACCGCTGTCGCGCCGGCTTCTGTTGCTTCGTCTGTTCGCATCGATCCGGGCCTGCGCGGCTTGGTGCTGCTCGCGCAGTTCCATGGCCTGGCCGCCGATCCGGCACAGCTCGCGCACCAGTTTGCCGATGACGATGGGAGCTTTAACGAGCGCGCGCTGCTGCTCGCGGCCCGCGAGCTCGGCCTCAAGGCCCGCATCGTTGCCCAGCCGGCGCACCGCCTCAAGCTGATCGCACTGCCGGCCCTGTGCCTGGCTGAAGACGGTCGGCACTTCCTGATCGCCAAGGTCGACGGCGACAAGGTGCTGATCCAGGATCTGGAAGAAGGCCGCCCGCGCGTGCTCGGCCCGGACGAGTTCGCGGTGCGGTATTCAGGCCGCCTGCTGGTCGGCACCTCGCGCGCCACATTGGCCGGCGAGCTGCGCAAGTTCGACTTCAGCTGGTTCATCCCGGCGGTGGTCAAGTACCGCAAGCTGCTCGGCGAGGTCTTCGTCGTCTCCTTCTTCCTGCAGCTGTTTGCGCTGATCACCCCGCTGTTCTACCAGGTGGTGATGGACAAGGTGCTGGTGCACCGCGGCCTGACCACGCTCGATGTGATCGCGGTCGGCCTGCTCTCGGTGACGGCCTTCGAGATCGCGCTGTCGGGCCTGCGCACCTACGTGTTCGCGCACACCACCAGCCGTATCGACGTCGAGCTCGGCGCCAAGCTGTTCCGCCACGTGCTGGCGCTGCCGCTGGCCTACTTCGAGTCGCGCCGGGTCGGCGACACCATCGCTCGCGTGCGCGAGCTGGAAAACATTCGCAACTTCCTCACCGGCCAGGCGCTGACCTCGGTGCTGGATCTGTTCTTCACCATCGTCTTTATCGCGGTGATGTTCTATTACAGCCCGATCCTGACCTTGGTCGTGGCGCTGTCGCTGCCGGTGTACGCGGCCTGGTCGGCCTTCCTGACGCCGATGCTGCGCTCGCGCCTGGACGAGAAGTTCGCCCGCGGCGCCGACAACCAGAGCTTTCTGGTCGAGACCATCAGCGGCATCGGCACGGTCAAGGCGATGGCGGTGGATCCGCGCATGACCCGGCAGTGGGACAACCAGCTGGCCGGCTATGTTGATGCCAGCTTCCGCGTCACCCGCATCGCCACCATCGGCCAGCACGGCATCCAGTTCGTGCAGAAGCTGGTCAGCGTCGTGCTGCTGTGGTGGGGCGCGCAGCTGGTGATCGAGGGCAAGCTCTCGGTCGGTCAGCTGATCGCTTTCAACATGCTGGCGGGGCAGGTGGCGGCGCCGATCGTGCGCCTGGCCCAGCTGTGGCAGGACTTTCAGCAGGTCGGTCTGTCGGTGCGCCGCCTCGGTGACATCCTCAACACCCGCACCGAGGCGCCGCAGAGCCGCCTCGCGCTGCCTGGCATCAAAGGCCGGGTGAGCTTCGAGAACGTCGTCTTCCGCTACCGCCCCGACACCCCCGAAGTGCTGGCCGGCATCAACCTCGACATCAAACCCGGCGAAGTCATCGGCATCGTCGGCCGCTCGGGCTCGGGCAAGAGCACCCTGACCAAGCTGGTGCAGCGCCTGTACGTACCCGAGCGCGGCCGCGTGCTGATCGACGGCCAGGACCTGGCTTTGGCCGACCCAGCCTGGCTGCGCCGTCAGCTCGGCGTGGTGTTGCAGGAGAACTTCCTGTTCAACCGCTCCGTGCGCGAGAACATCGCGCTCGCCGACCCCGGCATGCCGCTCGAGCGCATCATGCAGGCCGCGCAGATGGCCGGCGCCCACGAGTTCATCCTCGAATTGCCGGAAGGCTACGACACCGTGGTTGGCGAGCACGGCGCCAGCCTCTCCGGCGGCCAGCGCCAGCGCATCGCCATTGCCCGGGCGCTGGTCACCGACCCGCGCATCCTGATTTTCGACGAAGCCACCAGCGCGCTCGACTACGAGTCCGAGCACGCGGTGATGCGCAACATGCGCCACATCTGCCAGGGCCGTACGGTGCTGATCATCGCGCACCGCCTGTCGACCGTGCGCCACGCGCATCGCATCGTGGTGGTCGACAAGGGCCGCATCGTCGAGATCGGCACCCACGACGAGCTGCTGGCGCGGCCCAATAGCCGCTACGCCCATCTCTACCGCTTGCAGCAGGGCTGACATGCGCGACCATCTTGCTGCCCTGCGCGACCTGCTTGCGCGCTACACCGCTGTCTTCAAAGCCGCTTGGTCCGTGCGCGACCGCCTCGACCCGCCCAAGCGCAGCGGCGACGAACTCGCTTTTTTGCCGGCGCATCTCGAGCTGACCGACACCCCGGTATCGCCGGCACCGCGCTGGATCATGCGCGGCATCGTCGCCTTCTTTGTGGTGGCGCTGCTGTGGGCGATCGTCGGCCAGCTCGACATCGTCGCCACCGCGCCGGGCAAGACCGTGGTCGGCAGCCGCACCAAGATCCTGCAGCCGCTGGAAGCGGCGGTGGTGACCGCCATTCACGTGCGCGACGGCCAGCGCGTCGAAGCCGGCGAGCTGCTGATCGAACTCGATGCCACGGGCACCGGTGCCGACCTGCAACGCAGCGAAGAAGCGGTGGCTTCGGCGCGCGCCGCGGAGGCCCGCTACGCCGGGCTGTTGCAGGCCCTCGACAGCGGACAGCCGCCGGCCGACTTCACCCTCGACGGCGTATCGCCCGAACGTGCCAGCGCCGAGAACCGCCTGACCGCCAGCGAGTACGCCGCCTATCTGGCCCGCCGCGACGCGCTCGGTAGCGCCTTGGCCCAGCGCGAAGCCGAACTTGCCACTGTGCGCGGCCTGATCGAGCGCCTCGACGAAAGCACCGCCATCGCCATTGCCCGCGCTGACGACATGCGTCGCCTTGGCGAGAAGAAGTACGTGGCCCGACATGAAGTGCTGCTGGCCGAACAGCAACGCATCGAAGCCGAACGCGACCTCGCTACCCAGCGCAGTCGCACCCTCGAACTGCAAGCCGCGATCCAGGCCCAGCGCGAAGAGCGCGACGCGCAGGATGCCGAGTTCCGCCGCCAAGCCGAAGACGGCCTGCGCCAGGCGCGCGAGCAACTCGCCCAGTACGCACCGGAAGCTGCCAAGGCCGAGCACCGCAACGCGCAAATGCAACTGCGCGCTCCGGTTGCCGGTACGGTGCAGCAGCTGGTCGTGCATACCGTCGGCGGCGTGGTCACGCCGGCCCAGCCGCTGCTGGCCATCGTGCCGGAGGGCGAAAGCCTGGAGGTCGAGGCGCTGGTGCTGAACAAGGACATCGGCTTCGTGCGCGCAGGGCAGGAAGCGGTGATCAAGGTCGAAAGCTTTCCGTATACGCGCTACGGCTATCTGACCGGCGAGGTGCTCAGCGTCTCGCACGATGCGGCGCAGGACGAGCAGCTTGGGCTGGTTTATCAGGCGCGAGTGAAGCTCGACAGATCGGAACTGGTGGTCGACGGCGCGACGGTGCGGCTGTCGGCCGGTATGAACCTGAGTGTGGAAATCAAGACCGGGAAGCGGCGGGTGATCAGCTATCTGCTGAGCCCGTTGCAGACCAAGGCCCAGGGGGCGGGGCGTGAGCGGTAGCTCAGGCAACGGAGACGTCGGCATTCAAGGCCAGCCGTACTCGCACATCAACTGGAGTGCAAGAGAAGTGACATACAGACTGATACTGTTCGCCGCTACGCTGCTGGGGCTGGTGCTGATGGGAGGTTGCGCACCGCTGCCAGTGCCTGAAGGCAACGAGACGTTTCATACCTGCGCCGTTACCGCGAAGGAAGTCGAGTCAGCGCTGGCAGCCGACTGGCCAACTGAGGAAGATAAAGGAAAGTATCGCGCCTACGTGGCGCAGTTTCCGCGTGTCGACGAGTGTTATGCACAGCAATGGCAAATGCCGGCCGCCGTGGCGCCGATTAGGTCTGGCCGGCA
>DASUOA010000182.1:0-2967 GCA_036276895.1 Arenimonas sp.
ATGGCGATTCCGCTGCATTCCCAGCAGCAGTTCTTGCAAGCAGATCGGTGACGCCTTGCACAACGAGATCGGGTCGATTCAGTTGAACCATATGGTCCGTGTCCGTCAGCAGCTGCCATTCGCCCTGCGCCGAGCACTGCGCCAGGCGCGCGCCAGCCTGTTGCCACGCGGCATTGTGCTCGGCGACCGGATAGGCTTCAGGCATGTCCATGGCGCGGATTGTCTCGCGCGCGACCAGGGCCATGCAGGGCTGGCAGAGGGGAGGCAAGGTCATCAGGATTTTGTCGCCCGCATCGTAGGCTTCGGCCTCCCGTTGCGCCGCGCGGAAACAGCGGCCGCTTGCCGAGATATCGAGCATGGCCCGCCAGACATCGTCCGGCAACGGCCAGGGCGCAGCAGGTGTCGGCAGCAGCCAGTGCAGCGGACGAAGCCGGCCCGCCCACATCGCAGCGGCCACGGCACCTTGCAGCAACCGTCCTGCCCAGCCGGTCTGCGCAGGGACCTGCTGCCCTTCCCATGCCGAGAAGGACTCGTGCCAGCCATCTACAAACAGCACGCCGCGCACGCGCGTCGGGTGCTTCGCGGCCAACACGCGCGCAATCGAGGCGCCAAACGAATGCGCCACGAGCAGAATCGGTGCGCGAATCGCCATCGCATCCAGCAGTGCCAGCAATTCGTCGGCCAACACCGCCACATCGCGGTGGCCGTGGCGTGGCGGGCTCCAGCCCAGCCCGGCCCGATCATAGGCAATCCACTGCACGCCCATTGAATCCATGCTCAGCAGGCGGTGCCAATGCGAACTCCACTCGCCGGCACCCGCCTCCAGCAACACAGGCGCGCCCGTGCCCGAGGTTTGCACGTGCAATGGGGGTCCAGCGGTTGGAATGAAGCGGCCTGGCGCTTTCGGCAATCTCCACCTCTCGAAGTTCCGGATGCTTCAGCATCAATACACGCGTACCTGATCCAGAGCGGCGACGCCCGGCATCTGGCTCTTCCCGGAGCGGGAATTGCTGTCGGCAATGCATCAGCCATGCTCATGCCGCCACTCACATGCGGCATGCACGTATTGCTACGGATCGATTCGAGCGGGTCGAGCGTCACCGGAATAGGTGCCGGCCGGCCGGGCCGATGGCGAGGGTATCAGTTGCTATCGCCCAATCGAAGCGGGATTTAAGCCCGGGCGCGTGATTTGGCATCAGAGCCAAGTCCCGCGACTGGATGAAGCGACAGCAGCGGCCGATTCCGATCAGGCACCGGCCTGGAGTGTCAGCATGCAGCGATGGTGGAGCAGCGATGGCTTTCTGCACTTGGGCTTGAGCCTGGCCCTGACCGCCATTGCGGTCGCCTCGATTCACTATCTTGGGCTTGATCGTTCAGCCTATCGATACACCGTCGCGCTGCCTGGCGCGCCGACGATTGCCAAAGCATCCGGCTGCATGTTGAATCAGCCTCGCCCGGCAGGTATCGCCAACCCATTCCCTTCGCTTGCGGAGTTCAGGCCACAACATGAAGACACGCTCCAGGGACGTCATTGCTTTGCTGCTGGTCGCAGCCGCTTGCGTCGGGTGCCGGCACTTCGATCCTGCAACCGACCGCGTAAGGCTCTACGCGCTGGATTGCGGCAGGCTGGAAGTTGCCGACATGGCAATGTTCTCCGATGCTGGCGAATGGGACGGACTTCCGGCGACGCTGGCCAACCCCTGCTTTCTGATTCGGCATCCGCAAGGGGATCTGCTGTGGGATACCGGCTATGCGCAATCGCTGGCCGACACGCCAGGGGGCGTCACGTTCTATGAGGGGTTCCACAAGTCCTTGCGGAGCAAGCTGACGACGCAACTGGCGCAGCTTCAGCTGCAGCCAGCGGACATAGACCTACTGGCGATATCCCATTCGCATGACGATCACGTTGGCAATGCCAATCTGTTCGCTGGCGCTGAGTTCCTGGTAAGCCGTGCCGAACATGCGGCGATGTTCTCCACAGAGGCCAGGCAGAATGCCGAGACTTTTCTCGGATATGCCGCGCTGGAGCATGCCAGAACCATCAGGTTTGACGACGAACACGATGTGTTTGGCGACGGGCGCGTGGTGATCATGAGCTTTCCCGGGCACACCGCCGGGAGTGCCGTACTGCAGCTGCAGCTGAAAAACGCGGGCACGCTCGTCTTGACCGGAGATCTGTACATCCACGCCAAGGAAAGGGAGTGGCAGACAGTGCCCCAATTCACGGCTGACAAAGCCGCCTTGGTTTCATCGCGTCAGCGACTGGAATCCTGGATAGAGGCATCGAACGCCCGCGTTGTCATTCAGCACAGTGCTTCCGATTTTGACGCGTTGCCGCGCTTCCCGGCGTACTTGGACTAGCGTCCGTCTCGCAGCGTGTCAGTCTGGTATTGCTTGCGAATAGCCAGGCGATCAGCTGAGCCGCTCCCGGCAGCTGCGCGCATTAACGGGCCGATGCGCCAGGAAGGCAGCCCCCGACCCGGCCGCATTCGCCTACTCGTGGCGCAGCGCGTCGATCGGATTGAGCCGCGCTGCCTTGATGGCCGGCAACATGCCAAAGCCAATGCCGATCAGGCTGCAGAAAGCCACGCCGAACAGTGCCCAGCCCAGCGGCACATGCGCCTCGAATGAGGTCACTAAGGTGAAGGCATTGCCTAAGGCAAAGCCAAGGATTATGCCAATCACGCCGCCGACATTGCACAGCACCACCGCTTCCAGCAGGAACTGGGCAAGGATGCCGCGGCGCTTGGCACCCAGCGACTTGCGGATGCCGATTTCCTTGGTGCGTTCGGTTACCGACACCAGCATGATGTTCATGATGCCGATACCGGCCACCAGCAGGGCGACCGCGCCCATCAGGAAGGCGCCGATCTTCACGCCCTGGGTGGTCTTGTTGAAGTTGTCGATCTGGCTGAGGCTGGTGAAGTAGTAGAAATTGTCCGGCTCGTCATGCTTGAGGTGGCGCAG
>DASUOA010000183.1:0-2124 GCA_036276895.1 Arenimonas sp.
CCATATCGGCGATGCCGGGCTGTGCGCGGTGATCCTGCCGCGCTCCGGGCTCGGGCATAAGCACGGGCTGGTGCTCGGCAACCTGGTCGGGCTGATCGATGCCGACTATCAAGGCCCGCTGATGATCAGCCTCTGGAATCGCAGCGCGAATCCGCTCACCATCGCGGTTGGGGATCGTGTGGCGCAGCTCGTGTTCATGCCGGTGGCGCGTGCGAGGTTTTGCCGGGTCGACGAATTTGCGGCCAGCGAGCGTGGCGAGGGTGGCTTCGGCCACACCGGACTGCGCTGAGCACGGTCGACATACTGCCTATTGGCTTTCGGGGAAAGGGAAACGCCCGCCATGGATCAGAAACAGCTCAAGACCTTCGCGCCGAAGATTGCCGGTGGCGTACTCATCCTGATCGCCTTGACGCAGGCCTGGTCGGGTTGGGAGCGGCAGCAGGAAAAGGCGCTGGAGACCGCCACGGCGGCCGCCCGCAGCGCCGTCGCCGAGCAGGTCGGTGCCGCCGCACGCAGCCAGCTGCAGAACATGGAGCTGCGGCGCGAGCGCGCCTCCCTGATTGCCGCCTTGCAGGAAGGGCAGATCGACACGGCCCGTGACGTGATCGGCGAGGGCTGGTCCGGCCTTGAAGCCAGCGAATTCCATGCGCCCGACCTGGCTGCCGCCTACGGTGATCCCGCCGCCTTCGGGTACGGCAAATTGGCCGTGCTCGAGACCGCGCTCAACGACAACGCGGTACGGCTGGCGGTGGTCAAGGATGGCGGCGCGGCCAAGCTCGCCATCGCCGCGCCGGTGATGGACGAGGGCCGGCTGCTGCAGCTCGCCTACGCCCGCCTTTCGCTGGAGCCGCTGCTGGCGCCGGTGGCTGGCGCAGTGCCGCAGGGCGGCTATCTGGCGCTGCGCCAGGGCCGGCATACATTGGCCGAGTTCGGCGACAGCGAATATGCGAACCGCGCCGAAGCCGACGCCATCACGGTCGACGGAACGCCGTTGCGCGTGGTCGCCGCGTCGCCGCTGGTCAGTGGCGGCCTGCTCGGCATGAACGGCATGGGCGAGTTCGGGCTGGCGGGCGTGCTGATCCTGGCCGGCATCGCCGTGATCGTGCTCGGCGGGCGCAAGCCGAGAAGCGCGGACGCTGGCGACGCCGCCGCGCCAGCCGGCGCACCGACCCTGGCCGAGCTGCAGCGCAGCGGACAACTGTCTAGCACCGCGCCAGAGGCTGCGCCGGTGAAGCGCCCGGAAAAGGCGGCCGCGCCCAAGCTGGCATTGGAGCGCAGCATTTTCCGCGCCTACGATATCCGGGGCGTGGTCGGCAGCACCCTGGACGTTTCGATTGCACGCCTGATCGGTCAAGCGATCGGCAGCGTCATGCACGAGCGCGGTGCGCAGCGGATCTCCGTCGGTCGCGACGGCCGCCTGTCATCGCCGGAGATGGCCGCCGCATTGATCGACGGCCTGCGCTCGACCGGCCGCGACGTGGTCGATATCGGCGAGGCCGCCACGCCGTTGGCCTACTTCGCCGCGCACCACCTGCGCACCGGCTCCTGCGTCTCGGTGACCGGCAGCCACAATCCACCCGACTACAACGGCTTCAAGATCGTCATTGACGGCGACACCCTGTCCGGCGCTGCGGTGCAGGACCTGTACGCGCGCATCGCCGAGAACCGCCTGCACCTGGCCGATGCGCCGGGCTCGCTAGAGCAGCGCAACATCAACGACGACTACATCCAGCGCATCGCCGGCGACATCCAGATCGAGCGCAAGCTCAAAGTGGTGGTCGACTGCGGCAGCGGCGTCGCCGGCGCGGTGGTGCCGCAGCTGATGGCGGCGCTCGGCGTCGAGGTCGAAGCGCTGTTCTGCGAAGTCGACGGCACCTTCCCGCACCACCATCCCGACCCCAGCGACCCGGCCAACCTGCAGGACCTGATCAACGTCGTCAAACGCGTCGATGCCGATATCGGCCTCGCCTTCGATGGCGATGGCGACCGCCTGGGCGTGGTGACCCGCGAGGGCAACAACATCTTCGCCGACCGGCTGCTGATGTTGTTCGCGGACGACGTGCTGGAACGCAACCCGGGCGCGGTGGTCGTCTACGACGTGAAGTGCACGGGGCGGCTGGCCGG
>DASUOA010000184.1:0-5813 GCA_036276895.1 Arenimonas sp.
CTTCAAGCCGACCCAGGCACTGGTCATCCTGGCGCGCAAGCTGCTGCGGGTCGCGTGGGCCATCTGGAACAGCGACCAAACGTTCAATCCCGGCCTACTGGGCCAGCAAGGAGCTTGCGCTCAAACATAGAACCTCAAACAGCGGCCGCTTGGGCTGCGCCCGAGAGACCGTCGACGTCGGACTAGAACCTGCCCGCCTGGTAGTCGGCGAAGGCTTGTTCGA
This sequence comes from Arenimonas sp., assembly GCA_036276895.1. Taxonomy (GTDB): domain Bacteria; phylum Pseudomonadota; class Gammaproteobacteria; order Xanthomonadales; family Xanthomonadaceae; genus Arenimonas. Next base: position 224 of record DASUOA010000184.1, read on the forward strand.
GTTCGGCGCGGGTGTTCATCACGAACGGGCCGTAGCGCGCGACCGGTTCGCGCAGCGGGCGGCCGGCCACGAGGATCACTCGCGCGCCAGCATCGCCGGCGACGATGCGGACGATATCGCCCGTGCCGAGCACGGCCAACTGATGGCGCGCGACCTCGGTGGCATCGCTCGCGCCGACGGCGGCACTGCCTTCGTACACGTAGGCGAAGGCGTTGTGGCCGGATGGCAGTGCGTGCTCGAACACCGCGCCAGCGGGCAGCTGCAGATCGATGTAGGTCGGGTCGGTCGCGGGTTGCCGCACCGGGCCTTCGACATCACCGATGCGGCCAGCGATCAGCTTGGCGGTGCCGTGGTTGTCCAGACCGACGACCGGAATGCGCTCGGCGGAGAATTCCTGGTACTGCGGCGTGCACAGCTTGTCCTTGGCCGGCAGGTTGACCCACAGCTGGAAGCCGCGCATCAGGCCCTGCTCCTGCTCGGGCATTTCCGAGTGCACGATGCCGCGGCCGGCGGTCATCCACTGCACCGCGCCCGGCGTGAGCAGGCCCTCGTTGCCCTGGTTGTCCTTGTGCCGCATGCGGCCATCGAGCATGTAGGTCACGGTCTCGAAGCCGCGGTGCGGATGCGCGGGAAAACCGGCGATGTAATCGCCCGGGCGATCCGATCCGAATTCGTCGAGCATCAGGAAGGGATCGAGATCGGGCAGCTGCGGCGTGCCGAGCAATCGCGTCAGGCGCACGCCGGCGCCATCGGAGGTGGGCATTCCAGTCACCGTGCGCAGCACGGGACGGAGGGTGGTGCTCATGGTGCTACTCCCGAATCCTCGCGCCGACCACGGCGCCTGCAGCCAACATAGTGCCGCGAGCCGGCGATGCCAGCGATGGCGCCGCAACCCTGCGTTGCAGCGTTGACGCCGCCCGGCCTTCCATCCCAGGCATGACGTTGACAGCCCGGCAGCCGGCCGTGACCATGACCCTCGCCTTCAATCCGCTGGGGAGCCTCACGATGCGCTATCCGAAGTCCGGCCCGATCGCCGCGGCCGTTACCGCCGCCCTTTTCGCCCTCGCCGGCTGCAGCGGCGACCGCCAGGGCAGCGCCGAGCTCGCCGCCGTGGCCGAACCGGCACCCGTGGCTTCCACCCAGCTCAATATCTACAACTGGTCGGACTACATCGCCGAGGACACGGTCGCCAACTTCGAGGCCGAGACGGGCATCAAAGTGGTCTATGACGTTTACGACGGCAACGAGATCCTCGAAGCCAAGCTGATGGCCGGTGCGTCCGGTTACGACCTGGTGTTCCCGTCGGCGCGTCCGTTTGCCGACCGCCACCTGCAGGCCGGCATCTATGCCGAGCTCGACAAGAGCCGGCTCTCCAATCACGGCAATCTCGATCCGTCACTGATGGCCGGCCTGGCCAGCATCGACGCTGGCAACGCGCACCTGGTGCCCTACATGTGGGGCACGACGGGCCTTGGCATCAATGTCGGCAAGGTGCGCGAAGTGCTGGGTGAGGACGTTTCGCTCGACAGCTGGGATCTGATCTTCAAGCCCGAGTACGCCGAGAAGCTTGCCGCCTGCGGCATCAGCGTGCTCGACGACGAGCAGGACGCCTTCGGCAGCGCGCTGATCTGGCAGGGCCGCGACCCCAATGCGCATGACAGCGACGAGAACGACGCGGTGGCCAAGGCCTACCTCGCGGTGCGTCCGCATATCCGCTACTTCCACTCCTCGCGCTACATCGACGACCTGGCCAATGGCGAGCTGTGCGTCGCCATGGGCTACTCCGGCGACATCTTCATCGCCGCCGGCAAGGCCGAAGAAGCGGAAACCGGTGCCGAGATCCTCTACGTGATTCCCAAGGAAGGCGCCATGCGCTGGGTCGACGTGATGGCGATCCCGGCCGATGCCCAGCACAAGGATGCCGCGCACGCCTTCATCGACTACCTGCTGCGTCCGGAAGTCGCCGCATCGATCAGCGACTACGTCGCCTACGCGACACCAGTGCAGCCGGCAATTCCGCTGGTCGACCCGGAGATCGCCGGCGACACCAGCATCTATCCGAGCACGGAAGTCGCCGCCAAGCTGGTCGATCCCAAGACCCTGCCGGCCGACGTGATGCGCGAGCGCGTGCGCACCTGGACCACCATCAAGACCGGCAACTGAGCAACAAACAGGCGCGGCGCCGTCCCACCCGGGGCGGCGCCGCGACCTTTTTCAAGCCAACAGATTCAGCGCATCGAACGCGGCGTGATCGCCTTCGATACCCGCCGTGTGTAGACATAGACCGTCGCCGGCGGCACGTTCCACCAGGTGAAGCTGCCACGACGACCGACCAGGCCCATGTCGTCGAGCAGCTCGCGCGGCACCGGGCTAGCGGGCCCGTAGGTGAACTGGATGAAGCGCCCGGCCGGCTGAAGGCAGGCGAAGGCGGCAGCGAGGATCTCCTGCTGCATCACCCGCGGCATGCTGAGCAGGCCGAGCCCGGACATCACCGCATCGACCGGTCGCTCGGGGCCGAAGCCGTGTTCGGCACCGACATCGACCAGGCTGCGCGCATCGGCACAGACGATCGGTGTCTGCGGGAAGCGCTTGTGCAGGTGCTGGTGCAACTCTTCGTTGAGCTCCAACACCAGCAGCTGCTCCGGCGCGATGCCGTGTTCGAGCAGGGCCTGGGTGAAGACACCGGTACCGCCGCCGAGCTCGATCACGCGGCTGGCGCCGGCCGGCAGCTCCAGCAGCATCTGCCGAGCCAGCTGGTTGCTCGACGGCGAAATGGCGGCAGTGCCGAGCGGGTTCTTGAGCCACTGGCGGAAAAAGGTCCAGCCCAAGGCGAGTGAGGAAGGTTGATCCATGACCCGAGCATACTGCCTGCCCGGGTGTTTCATGCAAGTTAAGAAAGTCATGGTCGGCGCAAATCCGTGCGCGGACCGCGATCGCCCTCACCTTGCGTGGTGGCGCAGCTCCCAACAGCGATGGATGCGCGGGTTGCGCTCGAAGTCGGTGTCGATGGTGTCGGCACTGATCTCGACGCACTCGGCAAAGTCCGCCAGCGCCGCCTCATCGAGCCGGAAGCGGCGGAAGTTGTTGGAGAACAGCAGCAGGCCATCGGGCGCCAGCCGCGCCATCGCCGCACGCAGCAGGCGCACGTGGTCGCGCTGGGTGTCGAAGTCGGCGGCGCGCGCCGAATTCGAGAAGGTCGGCGGGTCGCAGAAGATCAGATCGAAGGCGCCGCGTTCGGCCTCCAGCCAGGCCATGGCATCGGCCTGCACCAGCCGGTGCTGGCGACCGCTGCAATTGTTCAGCGCGAGGTTCTGCGCCGCCCATTCGAGATAGGTCGCCGACAGGTCGACACTGGTAGTCCAGGCCGCGCCGCCCACGGCCGCCTGCACGCTGGCGGCGCCGGTGTAGCCGAACAGGTTGAGGAAGCGCTTGCCGCGGGCTACTTTGGCGATGCGCAGGCGCAGCGGACGATGGTCGAGGAACAGGCCGGTGTCGAGATAGTCGAACAGATTGACGCGCAAGCGCGCCTCGCCTTCACGCACGACGAAGAACTCGCCGCGCTGGTCCATGCGCCCGTACTTGCTGCCGCCCTTGCCGCGGGCGCGGGTCTTGATCGCGATCTGCTCGCGCGGCAGCGGGAACACCGCGCGCACCGCATCGAGCAGCTCGCCGAAGCGACGCCGGCTATCGGCTTCGGGAATGTCCTTGGGTGCTTCATATTCCTGTACGTGCAGGAATTGCCGCTGTTCGCCGCCGTCTTCCTGATAGATATCGATAGCGGCGGCGTACTCGGGCAGATCGGCATCGTAGACGCGATAGCAACTCACGCCGGCACGCGCGCGCCAGGCCTTGAAGCGCTTGAGGTTCTTGGTCAGGCGATTGGCAACCATCTGCGCGCCATCGCTCAGCGACTTGGCCTCGCGCGGTTCGCGCGCGGCGGGTTTGACCGGATCGCAAACAATCAGCGCGCACTCGAGAGCGCCGTTGAACAGCGTGTAGCGCTTGTTCGCACGCAGGCCGGTGGCCTGCGCCAGCTCGGCGGTACCGCACAGCAGGCAGGCCGCCCAGTCCGGCACCGCACGCCGCAACGCGTCGCCGAGCTCGCGGTAGAGCGAGGCATCGGCTGCGAGTCGTTCGTCGTAGGGCGGATTGCAGACCACCAGTCCCTGTGGCGACGGCAACGCTTCGATCTGCGCGATGGCGCGGCGGTCGAAGCGGATCGTCTCGGCGACGCCCGCGGCATCGGCATTGCTGATCGCTGCGCGCAGCGCCTGCGGGTCGTTGTCGCTGCCGAAGAACACCGGCCGCAACGCCGCCCGCCCCGCCGCCTCGCGCGCACGCGCGTCCGCGACCAGTGCATCCCACAAGGCCACGTCGAAGCCGAGCCATCGACTCGGTGGATGGCCTCCGGTGCGCTGCAACCCCGGCGCGACATCCGCCGCCATCAAGGCGCCTTCGATCAGCAAAGTGCCACTGCCGCACATCGGGTCGAGCAGCGCGCCGCCATCGCTATAGCGCTTGGGCCAACCGCCGCGCAGCAGCATGGCGGCCGCGAGATTCTCCTTCAGCGGCGCCGCGCCCTGCGCCGCGCGCCAGCCGCGGCGATGCAGCGGGCCGCCGCCGAGGTCGACCGAGAGCACGGCGCGGCCCTTGCGTACCACCAGGCTCAAGCGCAGGTCGGGCGATTCGGTATCGACCGATGGGCGACTGCCGCGCTGCGCGCGCAGGCGATCGACCACGGCATCCTTGACCCGCTGCGCGGCGTAGCGCTCGTGCGTCAGCGCTGGCCCTGACACGTGCGCGTCGACCGCCAGCGTGGCGTCTTCGCCCAGCTGTGCCGCCCAGTCGAGTGCATGCACGCCCTGGTACAAATCCTGCTCGTTCTCGCAGGCGAACTCAGCCAACGGCCAATGCACGCGGCTGGCGAGGCGCGACCACAGCACCGCGCGATAGGCCGATACGGGCGCGCCTTCGACGTTGGCGCCAGCGACGGCTGCGGTCGCCTTTTCGGCGCCGAGCGCCAACAGCTCGTCGACCAGCAGGTATTCCAGACCTTTGGCACAAGCGACGAAATACTTCACGGTACGAGCCTTTGCAGCATGCGCGCGAACACCTCGGCGCAGAACTCGACGTGCCCCGAAAGCCGATGGTCGTCGGGGACCATCACCAGCCGGTCGTTGCGCCGCTGTGCCCAGCGCACCACGTCCATGGCCGGGATCAACTCGTCGTTCCAACCGTGAACGATGGTGGTCGGCACCACGGCGGCGCGCAGGTGCTTGGGCGCGATATCCAGCGACGCCGGCGGCGCCATCAGGAACAACCCGAGCACCGGCACCTCGCAGGAGACGTGACCGCTGATGAAGGCGCCCATGCTCGAGCCCGCCAGCACCAGCGGCCGTGGTGCCCGCGCGGCCAGTTCGCGCAGCCGCGCGATGCGCGCCGGCACATCGCCGAGCACGCCCTTGGCGTCGATGTCGCGGTAATCCGGCAACTCGGTCGACCACCCAAGCGCCTCCGCCGCCCGCGCCAGCGCGGTCGCCTTGGTGGCGTCGGGGCTGCTTTGCAGCCCGTGCGAGATGATGGCGTGGCC
>DASUOA010000185.1:0-2072 GCA_036276895.1 Arenimonas sp.
GGGCTGGTCACCCGCTTCCGCCGCAGCGCCGGCCAGCTCGGTCTGCCGCTGTCGAACTCCAACACCGCGATCCAGCCACTGATCCTCGGCGACAACGGCAGCGCGCTGGCCGCTTCGAAGATGCTGGCCGATCGCGGCTACCTGGTCGCCGCGATCCGTCCACCCACGGTGCCGGATGGCCAGGCACGCCTGCGCATCACGCTGTCTGCCGCGCACAGCGAGGCCGACGTCGATGGCCTGCTGGCGGCGCTGGGCGAGGTGCTTGCCTCGCTCCAGCACGCGCAGGCCTCTCCGGCTGCCAACGTCGTCGGGGCCTGATGCATATCGAGACCACCGGCACCGGCCCGGCGCTGGTGCTGCTGCACGGCTGGGCGATGCATGGCGGCCTGTTCGCGCCGCTGATCGAGCGGCTGCGGCACGACTTCACCGTGCATGCAGTGGACCTGCCCGGGCACGGCCACAGCCGCGACAGCGCCACGCCGCTGCAACTCGATGCCATCGTCGACGCACTGGCGACGCGACTGCCGTCAGCGATATGGGCAGGCTGGTCGATGGGCGGATTGGTGGCCCTGCACGCCGCGGCGCGGCAACCGGCACAGGTGCGCGGCCTAGTCATGCTGGCGGCCAGCCCGCGCTTCGTGCGCGACCACGACTGGCCGGCGGGCATGGAAGCGGCGGTGTTCCGCGGCTTCGCGCGCGAACTGGCACTCGATTACCGCGAGACGCTCGACCGCTTCCTGATGCTCGAAGCGCAAGGCGCCGAGCAACAGCGCGAGAAGTTGCGCGTGCTGCGCGAACAGATCTTCGCCCGCGGCGAACCGGGCGAAGCGACCTTGCTGGCGGGCCTTGCGCTACTCGACAGCAGCGACCTGCGCGCGACGCTGCCGCAGCTGGCCTGCCCCAGCCTGTGGCTGGCCGGCCGTCGCGACCGACTGGTGTCGCCACTGGCGATGCAGGCCGCCGCGGCGCTGGCGCCGGCGGCGCAGTTCGTGGAGTTTGGCAGCGGTGGCCACGCGCCCTTCATCACCCATCCCGGCGAAGTGGCGGAAGCCCTCGTCGCGTTTTCCGAGCGCCTGCCGTGACATCGCGGTTCGACCGCCGCCAGCTGCGCCGCAGCTTCGGCCGCGCGGCACCGAACTACGCCGCCGTCGCCGCGCTGCAACGCGAAGTCGAATCGCGCCTGCTCGAACAGCTCGACTACCTCGAAGAGCGCAAGCCGGCACGCGTGCTCGACCTCGGCTGCGGCCCCGGCCGCGCCAGCGCGGCGATGAAGCAGCGCTGGCCCAAGGCCGAGGTGATCGCGGTCGACATGGCCTTGCCGATGCTGCGAGAAGCCGGCAAGCAGTCGCGTTTCTGGCGCCCGCTGCGCCGTGTCTGCGCCGACATCACCGCCCTGCCCTTTGCCGAGCAGAGCTGCGACGTGATCTTCTCCAGCCTGTGCCTGCAATGGGTCGACGATCTGCCGGCGCTGTTCAACGAATTCCGACGCGTGCTGCGTCCCGACGGCCTGCTGCTGCTCGCGACCTTCGGCCCCGACACCCTGGCCGAACTGCGCGAGGCGTACAGCGCCATCGGCGAAGCGCCGCCGGTGTCGCCGTTCACCCCGATCCAGCCACTGGGCGATGCCCTGCTCGGCGCCGGTTTCCGCGACCCGGTACTCGAACGCGAGCACTACACCCTGACCTATCCCGCGCTGCGTGCACTGATGCAGGAGCTGCGCGCCATCGGCGCCGTCGATGCCCGCGCCGAGCGCCCGCGCGGCCTCGCCGGACGCGCGCGGCTGCAACGCGTCACCGACGCGTACGAAACCTTCCGCAGCAACGGCGTGCTGTCCAGCAGCTGGGAAGTCATCAGCGCCATGGCCTTCGCGCCAAAGTCCGGCGCGCCGCTGCGCAGCGGCGGCAGTGACCTGGCCAGCTTCCCCGCCGATCGCATTCCGATCCGAAGGCGCTAGCGCGGCAGGGGCGACTGCGCAGCCACAGCCCAAGCGGCCGCTGTCTGAGGTTCTATGTTTGAGCGCAAGCCGCTTGCTGGCCCAGCAGGGCAGGATTGAACGGCTGGCCGCTGTTCCA
>DASUOA010000186.1:0-2150 GCA_036276895.1 Arenimonas sp.
ACAAACCTGGCGGCGCGCGCGGGCGACACCGCGAGCAGCGCCATCCTGCTCCCCTTGCGCGACCCGGCCCTGTCGGCGCAGGCCGCCCTCGATCGCGCCGAATCGGAACTGCGGAAACTGCGCAAGGCGGGCGGAGGACGCCTGCAACTGGATGCCGGCGCCGCATCTCCACCCCCGCCACCGGCCGCCAACGGGCGTGCGTCGCCACTGCCCACCGAGCGCATGCGCCTGCAGATCAAACCCCTGCACGACATCGACCGCAACCCGCAGCCACTACACGACGCATCGATCCACCTGAGCGAAGTCGATGGCCTCGAGCCGCCGCTGTCGAGCCTGCTCAGCGAAGTCGTCGCCAAGGGGCTCGCCACTCAGCTCGACCTGTGGGAGATGCACGCCGCGGTGGAGCACCTGCGTGCTCTGCCCGAGGGCGCACGCGGCGTCGAGATCGCGATGCGTCTGTCCACCGCCAGCCGAGAGAGCGCGATGCTGGTGCCGGTGGTGCGCAATGCGCTGGCCGCGCTGCCCAAGGACCGCGGGTTCCGACTGGTGTTCGAAGTGCAGGAGTCATGGCTGGTCGACCACAACGCGATCGCCGTGGAAATGGTCGAGGGCCTGCGCGGACTCGGCTGCGGGGTGATGCTCGGCGACTTCGGTGGTACCGATAATCCGCGCAATGTCGCGTGGGCCAGTTGGTTCGACTACGCACGTATCTCCAACCGCCGCCACGAGCATCTTGCTGGTCGCGGCGACGCCCGCAGTGCCGCCGAGAAACTGGTGCGCACCGCTGCCTCGCGCGGCGCACGGATCATCGCAGGCCGCGTGCCGGGAAAGGCCTTGCGCAGCCAGCTCGGCGAATGGGGGGTGGCGTTGTTCGAATAGGTCAACGAGCGCCGCGGCGGTACGCCAGGCGCACTATCATCAGCAGCACCAGCAAGGACAACGCCACCCAGGCTCCAACCCACAGCCCGGCCGGCAAGCCGGTCAACGTCGCCATGGTGTGCGCATCGGTTTGCACACTGCTGTCGCCGGACAGGTTCCAGACCACGAACAGGCTGTTGAAACCATCGAGCAAAGCCTGCAAGGCGAGCACCCACAGCAGCGCATCGGCCCAGGCGGCGCGCAAGCGCGCGCCTGCAAGAATCAAAAGCGCCGAAAGACCCAATCCGCTGGCGATACCGAACACATTGCGCACGTACAACAGGCTGAGCACCAGCAAGGCCGCGCCGAGCACGGTCAGCAGGATGCGCCCTGACACGCCACGCGCCGCCAGCAGCAACAGCAGGCCACCGAATGCAGCGCTACCGACGTAGCCGGCGCTGGCCACAATCCATCGGCTGCCTCCGGCCGACCATGCCAAACCGGAGAGATCGGCATGCACCGAGAAACGCACGAAGTCGCCCCCGGTCGCCACCGCCGCCATCCCATGCGACAGCTCGTGCACGAAGGTGCCGAACAGCCGGAACGGATACACCAGCCAGCCGAGCATCGGCACCTGCCACAGCGCCAACATGGCAAAGCCCAGCAGCACCAGGCCGAGCAACTCGCGCCAACGCCAGCTGCCATGCGATGCAGGACCCGGAGCAGCGGCGAGTTCGCCCATCTTCAGGCAGCCACGACGCGGTTGCGGCCGCCCTGCTTGGCGGCGTACAGCGCATGGTCGGCGCGCTCGATCAGGTATTCGACGGCATCGCCATCGGGAATCGCAGTGGCATGCCCGACCGAGATGGTCGAGCCCAAGGCCGCTGCTTCGACGGCCGCGCGCATCGATTCCGCCAGCGAAGCGGCGATACCGGCATCGGCGCCGGGCAACACGACCATGAACTCCTCGCCGCCGTAGCGCGCGACCAGATCCTCGCCACGGCGCAGGCAATCTGCCAAGGCATGCGCCAGCCGCTTGAGCAGTTCATCACCGGCGAGATGGCCGTGCTGGTCGTTGAAGTCCTTGAAGTGGTCGACATCGATCAGCAACAGCGAAATCGGCCGCTTGCGCGCACGGCACTGCTGCCAGGCCTCGGCAAGGAAGCGGTCGAGCCGGCGGCGGTTGGCGATCTCGGTCAGGCCATCGCGATGGGCCATGCTGTCGAGACGACTGTTGGCGGCCTCCAGCTCATGCGTGCGGGTGCGCACCATGGCTTCGAGTTCGGCGTTCT
>DASUOA010000187.1:0-6261 GCA_036276895.1 Arenimonas sp.
GCTGGTTCGCGAGTTGTCGGTGTCGCGCCTCCCCGCGCCGTACATCGGCAGTGGGATGGCCATCATGTGGTTGCTCGGACTGGTCGCGGTGCTCGGCCCTGCCATTCGCGCCACCCGGGTGCCACCGGCGGTCGCGACGCGCACGGCCTGACTGTAGGCTTGCACGATGGCAAATCCGACGATCCTGGTCATCGACGACAACCCCGCGGTTTACACCGCGCTGGAGCTGCTGTTCTCCCTGCATGGCATCGATTGCCGGCATGCCGCCACGCCGGAGCAGGGCTTGGCCGTGCTGGGCCGCCACCCGATCGACCTGGTCATACAGGACATGAACTTCAGCGAGGACACCACTTCGGGCGTTGAAGGCGCGCAGCTGTTCCACGCGATCCGCACCGCGCATCCCGACCTGCCGGTGATCCTGCTGACCGCATGGACCCATCTGGCGACCGCCGTCGAACTGGTCAAGGCCGGCGCCGCCGACTACCTCGGCAAGCCCTGGGATGACCAGCGCCTGTTGGCGACGGTGAACACCTTGCTCGAGCTGGCCGAAAGCAACCGCGAGCTGGCCCGCCGCGCCGGCCGCGAGCGACAGCAGCGGCGCACGCTGGAACAACGCTACGACCTGCGCGGCTACGTGTTTGCCGATCCGGCCAGCGAGCGTGTGATCAGCCTCGCCTGCCAGGTCGCGCGCAGCGAGGTACCGGTATTGATCCGCGGCGACAACGGCAGTGGCAAGGAAGGCATCGCCGCCATCATCCAAGCCAACTCCGCGGTCGCCGACGGCCCTTTCGTGACGCTCGACTGCGGTGCCTTGCCATCGGAGCTGATCGAAGCGGAGTTGTTCGGCGCCGAGGCCGGCGCGTACACCGGCTCAAGCCGAGGGCGCGCGGGCAAGTTCGAGGCCGCCGACGGCGGCACGCTGTTTCTCGACGAGATCGGCAACCTGCCGCCGGATGGCCAGGCCAAGCTGCTTCGTGTGCTGGAAACCGGACGCTTTGCCCGCCTCGGCTCGACCCAGGAACGGCAGGTCAAGCTGCGCATCCTCAGCGCCACCAATGCCGACCTGCCCGGGCTTATCGCCAAGGGAAGCTTCCGGCAGGACCTGTACTACCGCCTCAACGTGATCGAGATCGTGCTGCCGCCCCTGGCCGACCGGCCGCTCGACATCCTTCCCCTGGCGCGCCATTTCCTGCCGCGGGACAAGCACCTCGGTGAAGCTGCCGTGGCTGCCTTGTTGCAGCACGACTGGCCCGGCAACGTGCGCGAACTGCGCAATGTGATGCAGCGCGCGGCGCTGCTGGGCCACGGCGAACGCATCGAGGCCGATGAGCTCGGCCTGCCGCAGCCAAGATCACGCGTCGTCGCCGCGGCGGTCGAGCCCGAGCGCGACGACATCGAACAGGCACTGCAGCGCGCCGGTGGCAATATCGCGCAGGCTGCGAGCGAACTGGGCCTGAGCCGGCAGGCGCTGTACCGGCGTCTTCAGCGCCTCGGGATCGAGCGCCCTTGAGCATGCCGCGACCGCGCTTCCGCCGCTCGCTGATCGCCTATCTCGGTTCCGTGCTGGTGCTGGCGCCATTGCTGGCGGTGCCACTCGCACTATGGCTACAGACGCGACTTGAAGATCCCTGGCTGGCCGGCAGCATGAGCCTGCTGGCCACACTGCCTGTGACGCTGTGGTTGTTGCGTCGGCGGCTGCAGCCGATGCTGCGAATGTTCCAGGCCCTTGCTGGCACGGCGCTGAGTTTTCGCGACGGCGACTTCAGTTTCGGCCTCGCCTGGCCTCGTCGCGATGAACTCGACGAACTGGTGCAGGCGCATAACGCACTTGGCCAGACACTACGCGAACAGCGTCTGGCGTTGACGCAGCGCGAGCTGCTGCTAGACACCATGGTGCAAAACACACCGGTGGCGATGCTGCTGCTCAGTGAGTCGGCAACCGGCGATGGCAGTGATGGACTGCGGCCGGTAGTGTTTGCCAACCTCGCCGCACGTCGCCTTCTGGGCGGTGGTCGACGGCTCGAAGGCCGAACGCTCGAGCACATCCTGGCCGATGCAGCGGCGCCGCTTCGCGAAGCGCTGGAGCGCGGTGGCGACGGACTGTTTTCGGTCGGCGACAGTGATGACGAGCAGGTCTACCACCTGGCACGTCGTCGCTTCCGGCTCAATGGCCGCGGTCACGAACTGCTGCTGTTGCGCACGCTGACCGCCGAGCTGCGTCGCCAGGAAGTGCAGACCTGGAAGAAGGTGATCCGCGTAATCAGCCATGAGCTCAACAATTCGCTTGCGCCGATCGCGTCACTGGCACACTCCGGCAGCGAGCTCCTGCGTCGCAGCCAGCACGAGCGCCTGCCCGAGGTGTTCGCCACCATCGAAGAGCGCGCCCGCCATCTCGAAGGATTCATCCGCGGCTACGCGCACTTTGCCAAGCTGCCGCAACCTCGACGCCAGCGCATGGAGTGGAGCGAGTTCGTGCGGCGCCTGCACAGCCAGATCGCGTTCGCGGCTGAGGGCCCGTTGCCGGAGGCTCCCGCCCATCTCGACTTGCCGCAGGTCGAGCAGGCGCTGATCAATCTGCTCAAGAATGCGCATGAATCTGGCTCGCCCGCGGAGTCCGTACAGCTGCGAATCCGCGCACAGGACGGCGGCGTGCGCATCGAAGTGCTCGATCGCGGTGGCGGCATGAGTGAAGCAGTGCTCGCCAACGCACTGGTGCCGTTCTACTCGACCAAGCGCAGCGGCACCGGCCTCGGCCTCGCCCTGGCGCGCGAAATCGCCGAGGCGCACGGCGGCCGCATCGCCCTACGCAACCGGCGCAATGGCGGCCTGTGCGTGTCGCTGTTGTTGCCTAACTGACGCCCGCGGGGATGCTCAGGATTCGCGCTTCATCGGCCGCTGCCAGCCGCCCACCGTGACCTGCCGTGCCCGCGCAATCGTCAACTCGCCCGCCGGCGCGTCCTTGCCGATCACCGACCCGGCGCCGATGGTCGCCTGCGCGCCGATGCTGACCGGTGCCACCAGCGCGCTGTTGGAGCCGATGAAGGCGCCATCGCCGATGTGCGTGGTCGACTTGTTCACGCCGTCGTAGTTGCAGGTGATGGTGCCGGCGCCGATGTTCACCATCGTGCCGATCTCGGCGTCACCGAGATAGCTGAGATGATTGGCCTTGGAGCCGATGCCCATGCGGGTCTTCTTGGTCTCGACGAAGTTGCCGACATGCACGCCATCGGCCAGCTCAGTGCCCGGTCGCAGTCGCGCATACGGTCCGATCTGGGCATCACAGCCGATGTGGGCGCCGTCCAGGTCGCAATGTGCATTGACCACCGTGCCGCGTCCGATCTCGACGTCACGCAGGCGGCAGAACGGCCCGATGCGAACGCCGTCGCCGAGCACCACCCGGCCTTCGAGGATCACGTCGACATCGAGCGCGACGTCGCGACCTGCCTGCACATCGCCGCGCACATCAATTCGCGCCGGATCGGCCATGCGCACGCCCGCTTCAGCCAACCGACGCGCCTGTCGCCGCTGGTAGGCGCGCTCGAGTTGTGCCAGCTGCCACGGGTCGTTGGCTCCCTCGGTCTCCTGCGCATCGACGCAGCGCACCAGCCCCGCTGGATCGCCTTCGTCGGCAGCGCGCGCGAACACATCGGTGAGGTAATACTCGCCCTGGCTGTTGTCGTTGCGCAGCTGGGCCAGCCAGTGGCGCAGTCGCGCGGCATCGGCGGCGATCATGCCGGTGTTGACCAGACGGATCTGCCGCTGCTCGGGAGATGCATCCTTGTGTTCAACGATGGCGCGCACGCAGCCATTTCCATCGAGCAGCAGGCGGCCGTAGCCGGCGGGGTCGGCGGGTTCCGCTGCCAGCACCGCTAGCGCCGCTTTGGCATCGACCAGGGCCCGCAACGTGTCGCTGCGGATCAGAGGCACATCACCATACAGCACAAGCACCTGTGCCTGGTCTGGAATGCCCGGCATCGCCTGTTGTACTGCATGTCCCGTGCCGAGTTGTTGGGACTGCTCGCTCCAGTGCAGATCCGCCTGTGCCGCGAACGCCGCACGAACCTGCGCCCCGCCGTGGCCATGAACGATATGGATGGCGTGTGGACGCAAAGCACGCGCGGCGGCGATGACATGCGCCAGCATCGGCTGCTGCGCAATCGGTTGCAGCACTTTCGGCAGCGCGGACTTCATGCGCTTGCCCTCGCCGGCGGCGAGGATGACCACGTGCAGGGGCTGGTTCATAAGGGGCTTGCCGTCGGATCGCATCGGCGCATGGTAACGCCCGCGCGTGCATCGCGGCAGGCGCTGCCCGTATCATCCCGGCGCATGCAGCGCTCCCACCTCTCCCGCCAGCTCTTGCTGTTCCTGCTGGTTGGCGGCGTCCAGGTGCTGCTCGACACCACCATTTTCATCGCCACCACGGCGCTGGGCGCACCGGTTGCCGCGGCCAACTTGCTGGGTCGCGTCAGCGGCGCTGCACTCGGCTACTGGCTCAACGGCCGCTATACCTTCGCGACGGGCGGGTCCCATGCGCTCGGGCGTCGCGCGCTGCAGCGCTTCATCATCGCCTGGCTGGCGCTGACAGCGCTCAGCACGGTGATGCTGGCGGCGATCGCACACCAAGCGTCTTTGTCGTGGGCGTGGATCGCCAAGCCAGCGGTGGAAGCCTTGATCGCAGGTCTGGGTTTTCTGGTCTGGCGACACTGGGTCTATCGCTGAAGCGCAAAACGAAAACGCCGGCACTGGGCCGGCGCTCTCGGTTCTTTTGGCGTGGACCTCAGTGCTTGAGGTTCTTGCGCAGGCGCTCGAGCGCCTGCAGCTGCGCCATCGCCTCGGCGAGTTTGGCCTGTGCCTCGGCGACTTCCATCGCCTGCGAGCGGTTGGCCAGTACGCGCTCGGCTTCGGCCTTGGCTTCGCGCGCCTTGGCCTCGTCGATGTCATGCGCGCGGATCGCGGTATCGGCCAGCACCGTGACCACCTGCGGCTGCACCTCAAGGATGCCGCCGGAGACAACGATGTCGATCTTCTCGCCATCGGGCTTGGTCAGCACGACCTTGCCGGGCTTGAGCCGTGTAATCAGCGGGGCATGCTTCGGCGCGATGCCCAGCTCGCCCATTTCGCCGGTGGCGACGACCAGGGTCACCTCACCGCGGAAGATCTCTTCCTCGGCGCTGACGATGTCGCAACGGATGGTGGTGGTCATGGGGATTCCAGTTCGCTAGTCGCGGATCAGGCCTTTTCGGCCATCTTCTTGGCCTTCTCGAAGGCCTCGTCGATGCCACCGACCATGTAGAAGGCCTGCTCCGGCAGGGAGTCGCACTCGCCGTCGCAGATCATCTTGAAGCCGCGGAGGGTTTCCTTCAGCGACACATACTTACCGGGCGAACCGGTGAAGACTTCGGCGACGTGGAAGGGCTGCGAGAAGAAGCGCTCGATCTTGCGGGCGCGCGACACCGCCAGCTTGTCGTCCTCGGACAGCTCGTCCATGCCGAGGATGGCGATGATGTCCTTGAGCTCCTTGTACTTCTGCAAGGTGGCTTGGACGCGACGCGCGGTGTCGTAGTGCTCGTTGCCGATCACGTTCGGGTCGAGCTGGCGCGAGGTGGAGTCGAGCGGATCGACCGCCGGGTAGATGCCGAGCGAGGCGATGTTACGCGACAGCACGACGGTGGCGTCGAGGTGGGCGAAGGTGGTGGCGGGCGACGGGTCGGTCAGGTCGTCCGCCGGCACGTAGACGGCCTGGATCGAGGTGATCGAACCGGTCTTGGTCGAGGTGATGCGCTCCTGCAGCACGCCCATTTCCTCGGCCAGCGTCGGCTGGTAACCCACCGCCGACGGCATGCGGCCGAGCAGCGCCGACACTTCGGTGCCGGCCAGGGTGTAGCGGTAGATGTTGTCGACGAACAACAACACGTCCTTGCCCTTGCCGTGCTCGTCCTTCTCATCACGGAAGAACTCGGCCATGGTCAGGCCGGTCAGCGCGACGCGCAGACGGTTGCCCGGCGGCTCGTTCATCTGGCCATACACCATCGCCACTTTGTCGAGGACGTTGGAGTCCTTCATCTCGTGGTAGAAGTCGTTGCCTTCGCGGGTACGCTCACCGACGCCGGCGAACACCGACAAGCCCGAGTGCGCCTTGGCGATGTTGTTGATCAGCTCCATCATGTTGACGGTCTTGCCGACGCCGGCGCCGCCGAACAGGCCGACCTTGCCGCCCTTGGCGAACGGGCACATCAGGTCGATCACCTTGATGCCGGTTTC
>DASUOA010000188.1:0-5892 GCA_036276895.1 Arenimonas sp.
ACTTCGTCGCCGAGCGCAGCCTGTCGCCGTTCGGCGCCGGCCCGATCGGGCCGCTCACCGCCAATCCCAGCGACTCGCACGTCAGTTGGGATGTCAGCGGCGTATGGCAGCTGAACGATCACGCCAACCTGTATGCCCGCATCGCCGAGGGCTTCCGTGCGCCCAGCATCCAGGGGCGGGTCCTGTTCGGCGACAGCATCTCGATGGCCGAGACCGAGACCGTGGTGTCGTTCGAGACCGGTATCAAGGGCGACTTTCTCGACAACCGCCTGCGCCTGGGCCTGGGCGTGTTCGCCTACACGATGCAAGACCAGCAACTGACCGCGGTCGGTGGCGACCTCAACCTCAACCGCCTGATCAATGCCAACGAGGTGCGTGGCCGCGGCATCGAGTTCGACCTTGAGGCTTATGTCACCGAGCGTCTACTGGTGACCGCCGGCTTCAGTTACAACCACACTGAGATTGATGACCCCGGCCTGTCGGTCCCGGTCTGCTTCAACTGCACCGTGCTTGATCCAATCGATCCGGATACCGGATTCGCGTTGCTCGATGGCAATTCGTTGCCGCATGCGCCGAAGACCATCGCCAACTTCACCGCGCGCTACGGCATTCCGATGGGCGACAGTGGCGAGTTGTATTTCTACACCGATTGGGCCTATCGCAGCGAGATCAACCTGTTCCTGTACGAGTCGATTGAGTTCCAGGGCGGTGCGCTGCTCGAAGGTGGTCTGCGCATCGGCTATGCATGGCAGTACGGAGATTACGAAGTGGCCGTGTTCGGTCGCAACATCACCGACGAGCTGGCGCTGATCGGTGGCATCGACTTCAACAATCTGACCGCGATGACCAACGAGCCGCGGCTCTGGGGCGTAGAGTTCCGAGCCAAGTTCTGAGTGCTGCCGGGTTCACTCGGCGGCAGGTGCGCCGAGTGCTTCCAGGCTGCTCGCCAGCAGCGCGCGCAGGCCGACCTGCAGCGCCTTCTCGTCGAGCACGAACTGCGGCGAGTGGTTGCTGGGTGCGGTTTCGGCGTCGATGCCCGGTGCGGTACTGCCGACGAAGAAGAACACGCCCGGCACTTCGCGCGCGAACAGCGAGAAGTCCTCGGCACCGGTGATCGGCTTCATTTCCTTGACGTTGGCGTCGCCAACCACGCGGGCGAGGATCGGCCGCATGCGCGCGGTCAGCGCCGGGTCATTGACGGTGGCCGGATAGGTGGTGCCGCTGGGAATCTGGTGTTCGACGCGGCCGCCGTGCGCGGCGGCGGTGTGCTCGGCGATGGCCTTGAGCCGCTCATGCACGTCGGTGCGCATGCCCTCGTCGAAGGTGCGGATGGTGCCGCGCAGTTCGACCGAGTCCGGGATGATGTTCTCGCGGATGCCGCCGTTGATGGCGCCAAAACTGACCACCACCGGATGCTCGACTAGATTGCTGTGCCGGCTGACGATCTGTTGCGCGCCGGAGATCAGTTCGGCCGAGATCGCGATCGGGTCAACGCCGCCCCAGGGCCGCGAGCCGTGCGTCTGCCGGCCGTGCACGGTGATGCTGAAGAAATCCGCGGCCGCCATCGCCGGGCCGCTGCGCAGGCCGATCTCGCCGGCGTTGAGTGCGCTCCAGACATGCAGGCCGAGCACCAGCTGGGGTTTGAAGCGTTCGAACACACCCTCGGACAGCATTAGCTCTGCACCACCGCGCTCGCCGTCCGGCGGACCCTCTTCGGCGGGCTGGAACACGAACAACACTTCGCCCGACAGTTGCTCGCGCATGCCCGCCAGCGCCTCGGCTACGCCCATCAGGATCGCGACATGCGCATCGTGGCCACAGGCGTGCATCACCCCGACTTCGTTGCCGCGGTACTCGGTGGTCACTTTCGATGCGAACGGCAGGCCGCTGGCCTCGGTCACTGGCAACGCGTCCATGTCGGCGCGCAGCGCGATGCGCGGGCCGGGCTTTGCGCCACGCAGCACCGCGGTGACGCCGGTGTGGGCGACGCCGGTGCGGATGTCGTCGAGTCCAAGCGCTTTCAAGTGCGCGGCCACCGCCTTGGCGGTGCGGAACTCGCGGTTGCCGAGTTCCGGATGCTGGTGGAAGTCGCGGCGCCAGGCCTGCACTTTGCTGTCCAGCGGCGTGGCGATGGCTTCGATGTCGATGCGGTTGGCGGCAGCCGGGCCGGCTGCGAGCAGGAGTGCGAGGCACAGGGCGTGGCGCATGCGGGTCACCGGCTGGCTGGAGCGAAGCGCCAACCTTAGCAGCGCAACGCGCGCCGGTGAATGCCGATCAGGTGAGTGCGA
The DNA here is from genome assembly GCA_036276895.1 of Arenimonas sp. Classification (GTDB taxonomy): domain Bacteria; phylum Pseudomonadota; class Gammaproteobacteria; order Xanthomonadales; family Xanthomonadaceae; genus Arenimonas. The sequence continues at coordinate 2,289 of DASUOA010000188.1, forward strand.
ACCCGGACACGGTGGCCAAGACCAGTGTTGCCAGTGCGCTGCCGATGCCGGTCGCCGCCAGCACATCGCTGGGGTAATGCAGGCCCAGCACCACGCGTGAAGCCGCGACGCTGGCGGCGAACGGGATCAACAGCCAGGCCAATGCCGGGTAGTGCCAGCACGCGACCAGGCTGAAGGCGACCGCGTGCAAGGTGTGGCCCGAGGGAAAGCTGAATTCGTCCAAGGGCGCAATCCATGGATGGATGCGGCCGTCGGCGGCGAACGGCCGTGGCCGTCGGGTCCAGCGCTTGAGCTTGCGGTAGAGCGTCAGTGCGATCAGGCCGGTGGCCGCCATCTGTGCCGAGGCGCTCAGCCCGCGCCAGCCGTCGAGCAACACCAGCGCCGCCATCAATGCGTACCAGAAGGCGCCATCGCCAAGCCGGCTGATGGCCCGGAAGTAGGCACGAACCAGGCGATGCGCGCACCAGCGGTTGGCTTGCAGGCACCAGCGTTGTTCGCGTTCGACAAGGTGACGGACATTGCGGTTCATGCGGCGCTCCTCCTGTCCTGCAGTTGCGACAACAACCGGGCGAACTGCCCGCAGATCAGGTCGGGATGCAGGTGCAGCACGGCGTCGCGGCCACGCAGCCCGGCCTCACGCAGATCGCTACGGGCGGCCTGCGTGGCGACCGCCGCAACGAAAGCCGCTTCGTCGCCGAACGGCACCGCGGCTCCATGATCGCCATCGCGCAGGTGTTCGCGCGCGGCACCGTAGTCGAAGGCGACGCATGCAAGGCCACTGGCCATCGCCTCCAGCGTCACGTTGCCGAATGTTTCCGACAGACTGGGAAAGCAGAACAGGTCGGCGCTGGCGTAGTGCTGCGCCAGTGAATCGCCACGCAGCGTGCCGGCGAAGATGAAGTCGGGATTCTCACGCTGCAGTGTCGCGCGTGCCGGACCATCGCCGACCCACACCATCCGCGCCGCCGGATGTTGCTGCTGCAAGGCGCGGAACGCCCGCACTGCCAGTCCGAGATTCTTTTCTGGCGCGATGCGTCCGACGTGAAGAAGTACCGGCGTGGAGTCATCGGCCTGCCATTGCCGGCGCAACGAAGCGCAACGCCAGCCCGGGTGGAACTGCCGGGTGTCGACGCCGCGCCCGACAACCGCGACCCGCTGGAAGCCGCGCGTCTGCAGCTGCGCCTGCAACTCGCGGGTCGGCACCAAAGTGGCATCGGCGCGATTGTGGAAGCGGCGCATCCACGCCATCACCCAGGACGACAGAAAGGCAGCTCCATAACGCCCGACGTAGTCGTCGAAGCGGGTGTGGAAGCCGGTGGCGACGGGAATGCCGAGCTGTCGGCAGACCCGCAGTGCCGACCAGCCGAGGGGGCCTTCAGTGGCGATATATACCGCGTCCGGCCGGCGCGCCATCCAGCGCGCGCGCAGCCGGCGACCGGTGGGGAAGCCGAAGCGCAACCCGGGATAGCGTGGAATCGGCGCGCTCGCGGCGAGCAGCAATTGAGGATCGGGCAACGGTGCTTCATCCGGGCGCCGGGGCCGCACCAGACCAATGCTGTGGCCCTGTTCGCGCAGCCCCTGCAGCAGCGTCTGCACGGTCAGCGCGACGCCGTTGACCTCGGGCGGGAAGGTCTCGGTGACCAGTTCAAAGTGGCGGCCGGCGTGCATAGGCCGCAGGGTGCACCCGCGATGTGGTGGCGCAATGACGCTGGCGTGACCGGCGTGCGACAGCGGCCGATGGCGAAACGCGAATCAGACCCCGCGAACCACCAGCCGGTAGTCGACGTCGAGCAGGTACTCGCGTTCGGTTTCGAGATCTTCGCGGGTCAGCGGGCGCGCGGCCAGCCAGCTCTTGGGCAGCTTGAGGGTCATGGTGTTGCCGTCCACCGCCAGCTCCGGCTGCGGCGGCGCCTCTCGCTCGTGGCTGCGGTGCAGCAGCACCGCGAGGCGCAGCAGCAGGGTGCAGCGCAGGGCGATGGTCATCAGGCGGTCGGGCAACTTGTCGTAGATCGCGGTGGCCAGCGAACGGCGGTGGTTACGCACCAATGCCGCCAGGAACAGCTGCTCGCTGCGCGCGAAACCGGCGATGTCGGAGTGCTCGAGGATGTAGGCGCCGTGCTGGTGGTACTGGCTGTGGGCGATGGTCAGGCCGATCTCGTGCAGGCGCGCGGCCCAGCCGAGCAGGCGGCGGTCGTCCTCGTCCAGTTCCCACTCCGGGCGCGCCTGGTCGAACAGGCGCAGGGCAGTGGCTTCCACCGAGGCCGCCTGCTCGCTGTCGATGCCGTAACGCTGGCCATAGGCTTCGATCGAGGCCTCGCGCGGGTCGCGCTCGCTGGCGCGGCCGACCAGATCGTAGAGCACGCCTTCGCGCAGCGCATAGTCGCTGACGATCATGCGCTTGATATCGAGCTCGGCGAAGGCTGCATCGAGAATCAGCAGGCCGCCGGCGATCACCGGCCGGCGCTCGGACGATAATCCGGGCAACTTGATGTCCTCGACCCGCGCGAAATCGAGCAGGCGCTCGCGGATACCATTGAGCGCGACATCGGTGACCGCGCCTTTGGAGAGCTTCATGGCGAGTGCTATCTCGCCGACCGCCTTGATCGTGCCGGAGGCGCCGAGGCTTTCCTTCCAGCCGCGCGCCTTGTAGGTGGCGGCGAACTGCTGCAGTTCGGCGGCGAGTTCGGTACGCGCGTCCTTCCAGCGCTTGCGCGACAGCGTGCCATCGCCGAAGAAGCGGCGCGTGGTGGCAATGCAACCCATCTGCAGGCTTTCGCGCTCGAGCGGCTCGTAGCTGTCGCCGACAATGAATTCGGTTGAGCCGCCGCCGACGTCCATCACCAGTCGACGTTTGCCGCGGGGAGGATTGCCGTGGGCGACGCCGAGGTAGATCAGGCGCGCTTCCTCGCGGCCGGCGACGACGTCGATCGCGTGGCCAAGCGCGGTTTCCGCCGGCAGCAGGAAGGACTGCGGCTCACGCAACTGACGCACGGTATTGGTGGCGATGGCGCGCACCCGCTCGGGCTGCAGTGGACGCAGGCGCTGGCCGAAGCGCGACAGGCAGTCGAGTGCGCGTGCCAGCGCCGCCTCGCCGAGACCACCCTGGCCGTCGAGGCCTTCGGCCAGGCGCACCGGCTCCTTGATGCGGTCGACGATGCGCAGATGGCCGAGCACGTAGCGCGCGACCACCATATGGAAACTGTTCGAGCCGATGTCGACGGCTGCCAGCAGCTCACCGTCCTGTAGCGGCTGGCGGGAATCGGACGGCATGCTCAGTCGCAGAGCTTGGCCAGCAAGGTCGCCTGGGCCGAGAACGGCATCTCGCCGCCCCGCGGGGCGATTCGGCGATAACGGCCGTCTTCGCCCAGCGCCCAGGCCTGGGTGTTGTCGGCGAGATAGAAGGAGAGCTCCTCTTCGAACACGCGCGCGGCCAGCTTTGGGTCGAGCATAGGAAAGCAGGTTTCGACGCGGCGCAGCAAGTTGCGCTCCATCCAGTCGGCGCTGGAACAGTAGATCTCCGGGTTGCCGTCGTGGCCGAACCAGTACACCCGGCTGTGTTCGAGGAAACGCCCGACCACCGAGCGCACCGTGATGTTGTCGGACA
>DASUOA010000189.1:0-2181 GCA_036276895.1 Arenimonas sp.
TGACGGTCATGGTCTTCATGACGGCTCCAAAGGAAATTCGAGGGAGAAAGAAGCGGGATTGTAACGAGGCTTTCCGCCCCGCGCAAGCGGGTGGGAACGGCATGCTAGCATCCGGACATGTCCGAACCGTCCGCAACGCCCGTCGCAGCGGCCTCCGCGGGCCAGCACGAACCGTTGCTGGCGCTGGCCGACCAGTGCGTACAGTGCGGGCTGTGCCTGCCGCATTGCCCGACCTACCGCCTGGATCGCAGCGAAGCCGAATCCCCGCGCGGCCGCATAGCCTACATGAAGGCGGTCGCCAGCGGCAGCCTGGAGCCGACGCCGACTGGCGACCGACACCTCGACCACTGCCTCGGCTGCCGCCGCTGCGAAGTCGCCTGCCCGGCCGGCGTGCGCTACGGCGAGCTGCTGCTCGGCAGTCGAAGCCACCAGTACGCCCGGCGTCGACCGCCGCTTTCCGCCCGGCTGGCTGTCGACGTGATGCGGCGTCCGCGTTGGCTGGGCCGGCTGTTGGCAGCTTACCGCCTGGCGTATCGAGCCCTGCCCAAGGTCCTGCGGCGATTGCCGCTCCCGAGCCGCGGCCCTGCCATCGCCGCTGCCACGGAGCGAGCGCCGGCCGAGTCGGGGCCAACCGCAACGACGGCACTGTTCCTGGGCTGCATCGCCCGCAGTTATGAGGGCTCGACCGCGACGGCGCTGCAGCGGCTGCTTGCCGCGATCGACGTCGCACTCGCCATCCCCGAAGGCCAGACCTGCTGTGGAGCCGCGGCCGCGCACCTGGGGGATGCCGCGGGCGCCGCCGGGCTGGCGGAGCAGAACCACCGTGCGTTCGCCGCGCACGCGGAGGTGTTGTGCATGGCCAGCGGCTGCCGCGACCAACTGGCCAGCGGACTGCGCGACCATTGCCAGGTGCGCGACCCGCTGGATGTGCTCGCCGCATCGACGTCGCGGCTGCGTTTCCGCGCCAGCACCCGCCGCGTCGCCCTGCACCTTCCGTGCAGCCAGCGCAGTGGCCCGGCGCTGCGCCGCCTGCTGGCGGCGATTCCCGGGCTGACGGTGCTGGACCTGCCGAGCAGTGGCTGCTGTGGCGCCGCCGGCCTGCACATGCTGACCGAACCCGATCGCGCTGCCACCCTGCGCGCACCACTGATCGCCGCCCTGCCGACACTCGGCGCCGACGAACTGCTGTCGGCCAACATCGGCTGCCGCCTGCACCTGGCGATGGCAAGCCCGATCCCGGTTCGCCACCCGCTCGACTTCCTCGCTGACCATCTCGAATGACCACCGCCAGCCGCCGCTACCGCGCCATCGACCGCCTGCTCGGTGAACTGCAGCACGCACTGTCCACCACCCTGGGCCCGGCGCACGCACTGCGCCCGAATCCCGGGCAGCCGCAGCCGCATCCCGAACTCGACGACGCGCAGCGCCGCCACGCCGCCGGCCTGATGCGTATCAACCACACCGGCGAGGTCTGCGCCCAGGCGCTCTATCTGGGGCAGGCCGCGGTCGCCCGCGACGAAGGCACCGTCACGCAGTTGCGCGCCGCCGCGCAGGAAGAAACCGACCACCTCGCCTGGTGTGCCGATCGCCTCGGTGAATTGCACAGCCGTCCCTCGCTGTTCAACCCGCTGTGGTACGCCGGCAGTTACGCGATCGGCGTCGCTGCCGGCTTGCGTGGCGACGGCTGGAACCTCGGCTTCGTGGTCGAGACCGAGCGCCAGGTCGAAGCACATCTCGACGAGCACCTGCAGACCTTGCCACCCGGCGATGCCCGCAGCCGCGCCATCCTCGAAACCATGAAGGCCGACGAAGCCCGCCACGCCGAGCATGCCGAAGCCGCCGGCGCCCGCGTGCTGCCGACGCCGATCCCGCAGCTGATGGCCTTGAGTTCGAAGCTCATGAAGCTAGTCGCCTACCGGATCTAGAAAAGCAAAGCCCCGCCGGAGCGGGGCCTTGCAGGCTCAACGCAGGTGGAATCAATCCACCAGATTGCGCCCGTGGAACAGCTCCTCGATCTCGCGCTTGAGCTGCATCTCGATGCGCTGGCGCTCCTTGAAGCTGAGGTTCTTGGCCTTCTCCTCGAACAGGTAGGTGTCGAGGTCGAACTCCTTCAAGTGCATCTTCGTGTGGAAGATGTTTTCCTGGTAGACGTTCACGTCGATCATCTCGAAGCGCGAGCGC
>DASUOA010000190.1:0-3926 GCA_036276895.1 Arenimonas sp.
GGATCTCGATATCGACAGCATCGATGCCGTCGACCTGATCGTGCAGTTGAAGCCGCTGCTGGGCGGCAATCTCAAGCCCGATGCCTTCCGTTCGGTGCGTACCGTGCAGGATGTGGTCGATGCGCTGCACGGCATGATGCATGCCGGCAACGCCACCTCCGTCAACGGCTGATCTCCGTGCGTGCGGCCGTGGCTCTGGTCGTGCTGGCCACGGTGGCCTATCCCTTCGTGGTCTGGTTCGGAATGACCCGGTTCGAGCCACGCTGGCTGGCCTTGCTGTTGCTGGCGCTGGTCGCGGCACGGGCCAGCGTGCTCCGCGACCGCTTGTGGCTGTCGGCGGCACTCGGCGCCGGTGCGTTGGTGCTGGTTGGATTCATCGCCAACCACGGACTGCCGCTGAAGCTCTATCCGGTGCTGGTCAACGCGATGATGCTGTGCACCTTTCTGGTCAGCCTGCGCTACCCGCCAAGCGCGATCGAGCGACTCGCCAGGCTGCGTGAGCCTGATTTGCCGCCGGAGGGCGTGCAGTACACTCGGCGCCTGACCCAGGTGTGGTGCCTGTTCTTCGTGCTCAATGGCAGCGTCGCGCTGTACTCGGCGCTGGCCATGTCCGATGCCGCATGGGCGCTGTACAACGGCTTCATCGCCTACCTGTTGATGGGTGCGCTGTTCGCCGGCGAGTGGCTGCTGCGCCCCTACCTGACCGGTCGCCAACATGGTTGAGTTGACGCCGCTGTCGCAGTTGGCCTTTTGCGGACGAGACCCTGATGCCCTGTTCGCGCGCAGGGCCGGAGTCTCCGTGAGTTATCGCGATTGGCAGCACCAGGTGCACCGCTGGTGTCGCACCTTTCGCGCGGTCGTCGGCAGCGACGTCGCCTTGCATTTCGAAGACGCTATCGAACTGTCCGCCGCACTGTGGGGCGCGTGGCATGCCGGGAAAGTGGCCTGGTTGCCTGGCGACACACTGCCGGCCACGGTGGAGGCGCTTCGCACCCGCGTGGCTGCAATGGCGGGTACGTTGCCCGGAGCCCTCGCAGCTGATAGTTCGGCGGACGACGCACTGGCATCGGCGCTGGAGCCGGAGCACACGCGCCTGCACCTGTTCACATCCGGTTCTTCCGGCCAGCCGGTTGCGGTGCAAAAAAGCCTGCAGCAGCTGGATGCGGAAGTGCGGTCGCTGGAAACATGCTTTGGCTCCCGGCTGGGCGCGATCGAGGTCCACGGCACCGTGTCCCCGCAGCATATCTACGGGTTGTTGTTCCGGGTGCTGTGGCCGGTGTCGGCTGGGCGCGTTATGACGGGCGAACGCCTCGAGTATCCGGAGCAGATTGCAGAACGATTGGAGCGTGGCGAGGCGGTGCTGGTAAGCAGCCCGGCGCATCTGAAGCGGCTGCCGGAATCACTCGATTATGCGGCTGCACGCAGTGCGTTGCGTGCGGTGTTCTCGTCCGGTGGGGCCTTGCCCGACGAGGCCGCGGAGGCGGCGATGCGTCTGCTTGGGCAGGCACCGATCGAAATCTACGGCAGCACCGAAACCGGTGGCGTCGCGTGGCGCCAGAGGCTGATGTCAGACGAGAGCTGGCAGGCCTTGCCGGGCGTCGCCTGGCGCGTGCGCGACGAGCGACTTGAGATCAGCTCGCCACATCTTCCGGGCCGCGATTGGCACCGCAGCGAAGACCGGGTCCGCGCGGCCGGCGCGGGCTTTGAGCTGTTGGGTCGAGCCGATCGCATCCTCAAAGTGGAGGAGCGTCGCGTATCGCTGTCGGCGATCGAGCGTGCGCTGCTCGACAGCGAACTGCTTGCCGACGCGCGTGTGGTGGGCTTGCCCGGGCGGCGCTTGCTGCTCGGCGTCGCCGCAGTTCCAACGGCCTCCGGATGGCAGGTTGTGGCGGAGCAGGGCAAGCAAGCGCTGGTCCGTCGCTTGCGACAGGCCCTGCGGGGGCGTATCGACCCCACCGCGATGCCGCGGCGCTGGCGATTCATGAATGCGATGCCGAGCGATGCACGCGGCAAGTCACCGGAGCATCTGCTGGCGGCACTGTTCCGCCCGGTCTACCCGGAGGCCAGCTGGTTGACGCGCGAGTCCGACAGGGCGGTGCTGGAGCTGCCGGTGGTTGCCGATCTGCGGGTTCTCGATGGACATTTCCCGCAGGCGCCGATCGTCCCCGGCGTGGCCTTGATTGGTTGGGCGCTGCGCTTCGCACGGGAAGCCTTCGAGATTGCCGGCGAGCCGGAGCGTCAGGACGTGCTGAAGTTCCAGCAGGTCGTGCGCCCGGGGACGAACCTGCGGCTCGAGCTGGACTGGAAGCACGCGGCCGGGCAACTCGCCTTCCGCTACAGCGCCGGCGAGCATCAGCACGCGAGTGGGCGCTTGCAGTTCGCGGTGGGCCAGCCGACATGAATCACGCGTTCCGCTGTCTGGTGGTGATTCCGGTCTACAACCACGGAACAGCCGTGGCGCGACTGGTCCAGCGCCTGTGCGAACAGTCGCAGGACTGTCTGCTGGTGGACGATGGCTCCGAGCCGGGCTGCGCCAGTGTCCTTGACCACTTGGCGGCCAGCCATCCGACGCAGGTGCGTTTGCTGCGCCTCTCGCACAACCAGGGCAAGGGCGCGGCGGTGATGGCCGGATTGCGTGAGGCCGGGCGACTGGGTTACAGCCATGCCTTGCAGATCGATGCCGACGGGCAGCACGCGGTTGATGACGTGCCTGCGTTCATCGCCGAAGCCGCGGCGCACTCGAAAGCCGTGATCTGCGGCTGTCCTGTCTACGATGCTTCGGTTCCCAAGGGTCGGCTTTACGGACGCTACCTCACCCACGTCTGGGTGTGGATCAACACGCTGTCCTTCGAGATCCGCGACAGCATGTGCGGCTTTCGCGTGTATCCGTTGGCGCCGACGTTGGAGCTGCTCGATAGCACACGAATCGGCAAACGCATGGATTTCGACAGCGAGATCATCGTCCGCCTGCACTGGCGGGGCGTGCCCGTACGCAACCGCCCGACGCGGGTGGTCTACCCCGAGGATGGTGTTTCGCATTTCGATGTCTGGCGCGACAACGTGCGCATCTCGCGCATGCATGCCCGGTTGTTCTTTGGCATGGTGTTGCGCCTGCCGCGGTTGCTCCTGCAGAAGTGGCGCCGGAGATGAGCCGACATTGGGCGGACATCGGCGAGAGCACTTTCGTTGCCGGAATCTGGTTGTTGTATGCCGTGCATCGGCTGTTCGGGCGTTGGCCGTTCCGCCTGCTGCTGTATCCGGTGGTGCTGTACTACTGGTTGTCCAACCGCACGGCGCGGCAGTCATCCCTGGAGTACCTGCAGCAGTTGCACGCGAGTGATGCCGTGTTCGATTCGCAGCCCGGACATTGGCAAAGCATCCGGCACTTCATCTGCTTTGGCGAGACGCTGCTCGACAAAATGCTGGCCAGTAATGGTCGTTGCCCGGCTGATCGGCTGCGCTTCTCGGGGCATGAACCGATAGTGGCCGCCATCGAGGCAGGCCGCGGCGGGTTGATAGTCACTGCGCACATGGGTTGTCTGGAACTGCTACAGACGGCGGCCACATGGCGCGCTGGATTTCCGCTGACGGTGTTGGTGCATACCGCGCATGCCGAACGCTTCAACCGGATTGTGCGGAGGCTCAACCCATCCACACGCGTGCGTCTGCTGCAGGTCACTGCGTTTTCGCCCGCTGTTGCGATGCAGTTGGCTGAGCGGGTCGCAGCGGGCGAGTTCGTTGCCATCGCCGGCGACCGGGTGCCGGTGCACGGTGACCGCGTCGTGCACGTGCCTTTCCTCGGCAGGCAGGCGCCGCTGCCGACCGGGCCCTACCTGCTGGCATTTCTGATCGGCTGCCCGATCTACCAGCTCGCCTGCCTGCACGAAGGCGCCGGATACCACGCCAAGGTGGCGGTGCTCGCCGAG
>DASUOA010000191.1:0-3262 GCA_036276895.1 Arenimonas sp.
GATCGGGCGCCACGCCGGCCGCTACCGATCGCGTCAAGGTCCACTATCGCGGCACCCTGCTCGACGGCACCGAGTTCGACAGCTCGTACGAGCGTGGCCAGCCGGCCGAGTTCGGTCTGAACCAGGTCATTCCCGGTTGGAGCGAGGGCGTAGCGCTGATGCCGGTTGGCAGCAAGTACCAGTTCTGGATTCCCGCTGCGCTGGGCTACGGTGAGTCCGGCGGTGGACCGATCGGCCCGAACGCGATGCTCACCTTCGAGGTCGAGCTGATCGAGATCGTTGCCAGCAACTGATGATGCAGAGGATCGGTCCGGTTGCGGCCGGACCGATCCGATGTACGTAATTGATTCGCGGATACTGAACTCATGCCTGTGCAAGAAAGCGATAATGCGCCGCGTGGCGCCGTGCAGGTAGAGCTGCGGCTGGCTGAGCTGGAAAGTCGCGTGACGTTCCAGGAGCTCGCGTTGACGCAGATGAGCGATGCGCTGGCCGACGCGCGCGCCGAGAGCGCGCGCAATCATGAGTTGCTGCGGCGTGCGCTCGAGGATCTCAAGACCCTGCGCACGCTGCTCTATCCCGATCCTTCCAACGAACCACCGCCGCCGCATTACTGAGTCATGTCCGGTTCCCTGCGCGATCAGTTGCTTGGTCTCGGCTTCCAGCCGCCGGCCAAGCCCGACAAGCCTGCCAAACCCGCCAAGCCGCGCCATGCGGGTGCACCGGCGCGCGGCGGCGCAAAGCCGCAGCAGGCGTCGCGTCGTTCGCCGCGCGAGCGCGAAGAGATGGATCTCGCCAAGGCTTATGCCATCCGTGCCCAGCGCGAGAAAGACGAACGCATCGAAGCCGAGCGACAGAAGCAGGAAGCCGCGCGGCAGAAGCGCGAGGCCAAGGCCAAGGTGGTCGATCTAATGGCTGGCAAAGCACTCAATCTCGAAGGAGCCGAGATCGCGAGGCATTTCGAGTACGGCGGCAAGATCCGCCGCATCTACGTCACCGCCGAGCAACTGACCGCGCTCAACGCCGGCGAACTCGCGGTGGTGCAACTCGATGGCCGCTACCTGCTGGTGAGTCTTGAACTGGCCACGGCGGTCGAGGGATTGTTGCCGAGCCTGCTGGCCCTGCGTGTCGATCCGAGTGTGCCGGTGGTATCCGATCCCTACGACGACCCGAAGTACCAGGTTCCGGACGATCTGGTCTGGTAAGCGGCCCGACTACTCGGGGTCGTAATCGAGCAGAGTGGACAGCCAGCGCTCGGCCTGTGCGAGCTCGACCTGCTTGCGTCGCGCGTAGTCGGCGACCTGCTCGCGCGAGAGCCGGCCGACCACGAAATACTGGCTGTCGGGATGTGAAAAATACAGGCCGCTGACGGCGGAGGCCGGATACATGGCGAAGTTTTCGGTGAGTTTCAGGCCGATGCGTGCCTCGGCGTCGAGCAAGCGGAAGATCGTCGATTTCTCGCTGTGCTCGGGGCAGGCCGGATAGCCCGGCGCCGGGCGGATGCCGCGGTACTGCTCTCGGATCAACGCCTCGTTGCCCAACGCCTCGTCCGCAGCGTAGCCCCACAGCCGCGTGCGCACTTCGCGATGCAGCCATTCGGCGCAGGCCTCGGCGAAGCGGTCGGCGAGGGCCTTGAGCAGGATCGCGTTGTAGTCGTCGTTCTCGGCTTCGAATCGCGCCACATGCGCGTCGATACCGATGCCGGCGTTGACCGCGAAAGCGCCGATCCAGTCATCGTGACCGCTGTCATCGGGCGCGATGAAATCGGCAAGGCAGAGGTTGGCCCGGCCCTCGGGCTTGTCGGCTTGCTGGCGCAGGCAGTGCAGGGTGGCGCTTTGCTGCGGCAGCACGATGTCGTCGCCATGCGAGTTTGCCGGCCATAGGCCGCAGACCGCCTTGGCGGTGAGCCAGTGCTCGTCGACGATGCGATCGAGCATCGCCTGTGCGTCGCGAAACAGCTCGCGCGCCTGCACGCCGACGACCGCGTCGTCGAGGATGCCGGGATAGCGTCCGGACAACTCCCAGGTCTGAAAGAACGGCGTCCAGTCGATGTGTTCGCGCAGGGTCGCCAGCGGGATGTCATCGAACACCGTGATGCCGGGGTGCTTCGGTGCCGGCGGTGCGTAGCGCGCCCAGTCGCCGTCGAAGCGTTTGCGCCGTGCCTCGGACAGCGAAAGCAGGGGTTTGGCATCGCCGCGGCCGGCGTGGCGCCGACGGACTTCGGCGTAGTCCGCTTCGACCTGCGCCACCAGTGCATTGCGCTGGCCACCGAGCAGGGCTTGCACCACGCCGACCGCGCGCGAGGCGTCCTTCACCCAGACCACCGGCTCCGGATAGTGCGGATCGATCCTCAGCGCGGTGTGCGCGCGCGACGTGGTGGCGCCGCCGATCAGCAGCGGCTGGGTCATGCCCTGCCGCTTCATCTCACGGGCGACATGGCTCATCTCTTCCAGCGAAGGGGTGATCAAGCCGGACAGGCCGATCACATCGCAACATTCCTCGCGGGCGCGGTCGAGGATGGTCTGCGCCGGCACCATCACGCCGAGGTCGATGATCTCGTAGTTGTTGCAGGCCAGCACCACGCCGACGATGTTCTTGCCGATGTCGTGCACGTCGCCCTTGACCGTCGCCATCAGCACTTTGCCTTTGGGCTTGGCGGCCTCGCCACCGGCCGCCTTGGCAGCTTCGATGTAGGGCACCAGATAGGCGACCGCCTTCTTCATCACCCGCGCTGACTTCACCACCTGTGGCAGGAACATCTTGCCGGCGCCGAACAGGTCGCCGACCACGTTCATGCCATCCATCAACGGGCCTTCGATCACTTCCAGCGGTTGCGCCGCGGCAGCGCGGGCCTCCTCGGCATCGGCCTCGATATGCGCGTCGATGCCGTGCACCAGCGCATGGCGGATGCGCTCGGTTACCGGCAGCGAACGCCAGGCCATCTCCTCGCCGTTGCCATTGTCGCTGCGCTTGCCGCCCTTGTGTCGCTCGGCGATCTCCAGCATGCGCTCGGTGGCGTCGGCGCGGCGGTTCATCACCACGTCTTCGACGCGCTCGCGCAGTTCCGGATTCAGATCGTCGTAGATCGGCAGGGCACCGGCATTGACGATGCCCATGTCGAGCCCAGCACGGATGCCGTGGTAGAGGAAGACCGCATGGATCGCCTCGCGCACCGCGTTGTTGCCGCGGAACGAGAACGACACGTTGGAGATGCCGCCGGAGATATGGCTGTGCGGAAAGCGGCGCTTGAGTTCACGCGCCGCCT
>DASUOA010000192.1:0-3258 GCA_036276895.1 Arenimonas sp.
CGCGGGCACGGAAGGCGTCGAGATTGTCGACGTAGCCCGGCAGGTGCTTGGCCGAACATGTCGGAGTGAAGGCGCCCGGCACCGCGAACAGCACGACCTTCTTGCCGTCGAACAGCTCGCTGGTGTTGATCGCCTGCACGCCATCCTTGAGGTAGTTGAGGGTGGCTTCGGGCAGCTTGTCGCCGATCTGGATGGTCATGGGGCAGGTCCGTGGTTGTCGGGGGGAAGGGCGCAAGTTTAATCCCAGCCGACGGCCGGGGTGTGACTGATTCGCAGGGTCTTGAAGACGTGCGGTGCGCACATATGTTCCGGGTTGAGGCGGCCCCGCCGCCCGTGACCAAAGGAGATCAGCCATGACCCTGACTCGTTACCAGAGCAACACCCCGCGCAACCTGCCTGATGAAATCAAGCAGGTCTTCGACAAGTTCTTCGGCGAAGTCGACACCGATGCCTCCAGCGTCGTCACCAGCCAGTGGGTGCCGCGTGTCGACATCAAGGAGGAGGACAAGCGCTTCGTGATCTTCGCCGACCTGCCGGGCGTCGATCCGAAGGACATCGAGATTCACATGGACAAGGGCATCCTCTCGATCAAGGGCGAGCGCACCCTCGAAAAGGCTGAGGAGAATCCGCGCTTCTCGCGCGTCGAGCGTCACCACGGCGTGTTCTACCGCCGCTTCGCGCTGCCCGACAGCGCCGACCCGGAAGGCATCAATGCCAGCGGCAAGCACGGCGTGCTGGAGATCGTGATTCCCAAGCGCCCCGAGACGACGCCGCGCCGCATCGAAGTGCGTTGATGGGCCGGCGGCGACGCCAGCCTCGCTACTGTGGCTAGAATCGACCCGCAGGCCTGCGCCTGCGGGTCTTCTTGGTGCAGGATGCACCAACTCCCCCGTGAGGCAGGATGCCGAAAGGGGGTCGTCTGAAGGATCGCCATGCAGTTCAAGGATTACTACGAAACGCTCGGGGTCGAGCCCGGCGCTGGTGAGGCGGAGATCAAGACCGCCTACCGCCGCCTGGCGCGCAAGTACCATCCCGATGTCAGCAAGGAAAAAGGCGCCGAAGAGCGCTTCAAGGCCATCAACGAGGCTTATGAGGTGCTCCGCGACAAGGACAAGCGCGCCGAGTACGACCAGCTGCGCGCGCGTGGGTATCGGCCGGGTGAAGAATTTCAGCCACCGCCGGGTTTCGGCAATGGCGGCTTCGGTCCGGGCGGCTTCCGCACAGACGGCGGTTTCGCTGGCGGCGGCTTCAGTGATTTCTTTGAGTCGCTGTTCGGTGGTGGCCGCGCGCAGCAGGCGCCGGCCGGCGACACCCGCGCCAAGCTTGGCGTGCCGTTGGAAACCATCTACGCCGGCGGCAGCCAGCGCTTCAGCGTCGACGGCCGCACCTTGGAAGTGAAGATTCCGCCCGGCATCCGGCCCGGCCAGGTGATCCGACTCGCAGGGCAGGGACGCAAGCAAGGTGTCCGCGCTGGCGATCTGTTGCTGGAAATCGACTACCGACCGCATCCGCAGTTCGAGGTCGACGGGCAGAACATCCTCTACACCTTGCCGCTCAATCCCTGGGAGGCGGCGCTGGGCGCGACCGTCAGCGTGCCGACGCTGGGCGGCTCAGTCGAACTGCGGGTGCCGGCGGGTTCGGACAGCGGCCGCAAGCTGCGCCTGCGTGGCCGAGGGTTGCCCGGCAAGCCCAATGCCGGCGATCAGATCGTCGAAGTCGAAGTGCGCGCGCCCAAGCCCGAGACCGAGGCGCAGAAGGACATCTACCGGAAGATGCAGGCAGCGTTCGCGAAGTAAGCGCGCTGCCTTACCCGAAGTCGTAGTTCATCGCCGGGCCATCGGCGGCCAGGAAGTGGCCCTCGACAAAATCGACGCCCGAAGCGAACAGCACCGACATCGTCGCGGCATCCGACACCCACTCGGCGATGGTCTGCTTGCCGGCAGCCTGCGCCTTCTGGACGATTTCCTTGACCTGCTTCTGGTGCTCGGCATTCTTGCCGAGATCCTGGATGAAGCTGCGGTCGATCTTGAGGATTGCCGGGTCGAAGTGCGCGAGCAGCTGGAACGAATTGAGGCCGGTGCCGAACTGTTCCAGGCCGAGGCGCACGCCCTCCTTGGCCAGCGCCTGCTGCATCGCCTGCAGCGTCTTGAGATGCGTGTGCACCTTGGGCTCCGGAATCTGCAGGATCAGCTTGTCGCCGCTGACGCCGGCCAAGGCGAGTTCTTTGGCGACGAAGGTTTCAAGGCCGCCCTCGGTCAGCGCAGCCGGCGTGAACTTCACCAGCAGTCGTGTGTCCTTGCCGCCCTTTTGCCGCTGCGCGATCGCGGCGATGGCATTGCGGATCACCCAGCGGTCGATCTCACCGAGTAGGCCGTGCTCTTCGGCGATGTCGAGGAAGGTCATCGGCGAAATCACTTCGCCACCTTGACCCTTGAGGCGGAGGTAGACCTCGTAGTGCTCGCCTTCTTCGCCGGTCAGGCTGATCGCCGGCTGGTAGTGCAGCATGAACTGGTCGCCCGCCAGCGCCTCCTTGATGCGCTGCACCCAGGCCTGGATGCGTTCCTCTTCGGCGCGGTCGCGCGCCGCCGGGTCGAACAGGTCGATACGGTTGCCGCCGACACTGGAGGCCGACTGCAGACACTGGTTCGACTTCGCCATCACCTGGGTGATGCTGGCGATCTTCTCGCCGATCTGCACGCCGCCGATGCTGACGCTGACGCTGACCGAACGATCACCCAGTTCGATCACATGCCCTTGGAAGGCGGCGCGGATCGCCTCGGCCTGGGTCTGGCTGCGCTTGTGGTCATGCGCCTGGCACAGCACGGCGAAGGTGTGGTCGCCGAAACGCGCGCACAGCGACTCCGCATCCAGCGCCGACGACAGGCGCTCAGCCAGCGCCTTGAGCAGATCGTCGGCCATGGTCAGGCCAATCTGGTCTAGCAGGTTCTCGTAGTGGTCGGGTTCGACCAGCAGCAAGGCCTGCTGGCCCTTGCCGTCGGAGGCCTTGGCCACCGCGTCTTCCACTTCGGTCATGAAGTGCTGGCGGTTGAACAGGCCGGTGAGGTTGTCGCGCTGGCGCAGTGCGTCGAGCTCCTTGACCATGTCGGCGTCGATCGCCTGCTGGCGGAACACCAGCTGCAGGCAGCTCTCGCCCTCATAGGTAGCCTGGGTGAACTCCATCACCGCGTCGAAGGTGCTGCCGTCACTGCGCTGCGCCTTGATCTCCAGCTGCTTCGGCGGCGGCTCGCCCTTGGAGAG
>DASUOA010000193.1:0-6868 GCA_036276895.1 Arenimonas sp.
CGGCGCCGCGCGAGTAGTCGCCGGTCACCGTGTTGGCCCCCTGCCCCATCAGCTCGGTGACCACCAGACCACGCTTCATTCCGGACAGCAACTCGGTGAAGTCCAAAGCATTGGCCCCGACATCGAGATTGAACACGCCGCCGGCATTGCCAGTCGATTGCAGCCCCAACTTGCGCGCCGAATAGCTGCCCAGCAGATAGCGCTGCAGCACGCCGCCCTCGACCAGTGCCGACTCGCGAGTGGCCACGCCTTCGTTATCAAAGGCCGCTGAGCGCAGGCCATGCCTGCGGTGCGGGTGCTCGACCAGGTCGAGCCAATCCGGCAGTACCGGCTGGCCGAGGCTATCGAGCAGGAAGCTGGCGCGTCGATAAAGCGCACCGCCGGACACGGCGCCGAGCAAGTGTCCGATCAGGCTGCGCGCCATCTCCGGCACGAACAACACTGGAAACTCACCGGTCGGCGCCGACCGCGGATCCAGCCGAGCGACTGCGCGCTCGGCGGCGCGACGGCCTACTGACTGTGGCGAATCGAGATCCTCCGGCGCCAGGCCAGAGGTGTACCAGTAATCGCGCTGCATGCCGTCGCCGTGGCCGGCGATCAGCGAGACGCTGAGCGCATGGCTGGTGGCACGCTCGGCACCGATGAAGCCATGCGAATTGGCATACACCGACAGGCTTTCGCTGCTGCTGACCGCGGCACCCTCGGAGTTGCCGATGCGGCGATCGGCGTCGCGGCCGGCAGACTCGCACTCGATACCGAGCGCGATCGCCGCTTCGGCATCAATGCCCCAAGGGTGCCACTGGTCGTATTCCGGGAAGCCCTCGGGCCCGGGCAGCGCCAGACGGTCCGGGTCGGCCAAGCCGGCAGCCGGGTCTTCCTCGGTATAGCGGGCAAAGGCGCAGGCTTGCTCGACCGTAGCGCGCAGGCTGTCGGGCTGCAGGTCGGCGGTGCTGGCGCTGCCCTTGCGCTTGCCGAAGTAGACGGTGACACCGATGCTGCGATCGCGGGTGTGCTCGACCGTCTCGACTTCGCCCATGCGCACGTTGACCGACAGGCCAACATCCTCGCTGAGCGAGACTTCGGCTTGGCTGGCTCCGGCATCGCGGCACAGGCGCAACATGGTCTCGGCCGACGCCGATAACGCCTGCAAGCGCTGCCCGGACACGTCACCCTGGGAAGTGGCCAGATTTTGGCTTCGCTCAGTCACCCGCGTATCCTGTCCGCGCCATGCACGATACCTATGAAGAAGAATCCGATGAGTGGGGCCCCAGCCGCAGCGACCAGCGTCGCGAAGCGCTGGCGGTTCTGGAGCTCGCCCTGCGCCTGATGGAACAGGGCGAGGCGCGCATCAACCAGCTGCCGCTCAGCGACGAAATGCGGGAGCTGGTGCTGGCCTCGAAGAAGATCACTGCGCAGATCGCGCGCAAACGTCAGGCGCAGTACCTGGCCAAGCGCCTGCGCCGCGAGGACGAGTCGATGCTGCACGACGTGCGCGCCGCGCTCGATCACGACAAGTCCGATCGCATCCGCGAAGCGCAGGCGCTGCACCGCATCGAGCACTGGCGCGACCGCCTGGTCGCCGAGGGCGACACGGCGCTGGCCGAGCTGATGGCCGAGCATCCGCTGGCCGACCGCCAGCACCTGCGCCAGCTGGCGAAGAACGCCCACCGCGAAAGGCTCGACAACAAGCCGCCGCACGCCTCGCGCGAGCTGTTCCGCGAGCTGCGCGAGCTGCTCAGCGACACGCCACAGCCCGAGGACTAGGACGGCGCTCACGCGCGCGTGCCTCCGATCGTCATTGCCTCGATCTTCAGCGTGGGTTGGCCGACGCCGACCGGCACGCTCTGCCCTTCCTTGCCGCAGACGCCGACGCCGGCATCGAGCTCGAGGTCGTTGCCGACCATGCTGACGCGGTTCATGGTCTCCGGGCCGTTGCCGATCAGGGTCGCGCCCTTGACCGGCCGGGTGATCTTGCCGTCTTCGATCAGGTAGGCCTCGGAGGCCGAGAACACGAACTTGCCGCTGGTGATGTCGACCTGGCCGCCGCCGAAATTCGGCGCGTACAGGCCGCGTTTGACCGAGGCGATGATCTCGGCCGGATCGTAATTGCCGGCACGCATGTAGGTATTGGTCATTCGCGGCATCGGCAGGTGCGCGAAGCTCTCACGGCGGCCGTTGCCGGTCGGCGCCATCCCCATCAGCCGCGCGTTGAGGCTGTCCTGCAGGTAACCGCGCAGGATGCCGTCCTCGATCAGCACCGTGCACTGGCTGGGGCAGCCCTCGTCGTCGATGTTGAGCGAGCCGCGACGACCTTCGAGCGTGCCGTCGTCGACAATGGTGACGCCAGGTGCGGCGACGCGCTCGCCGATGCGCCCTGAATACACCGAGGTACCCTTGCGGTTGAAGTCGCCTTCGAGGCCGTGCCCGACCGCTTCGTGCAGCAACACGCCGGGCCAGCCTGGGCCGAGCACCACCGGCAGCGTGCCGGCCGGCGCATCCACCGCATCCAATGCCACCAATGCCTGACGCAGCGCTTCGCGAGCAATGGCTTCGGGCTTGCCGCCTTCGATCAGCTCGGCATAGGAGTAGCGGCCACCGCCACCGGCATAGCCCTGCTCGCGACGGCCGTCCTGCTCGACGATGACCTGCACGTTGAAGCGGACCAGCGGCCGCACATCGGCCGCCAGCACGCCATCGCTGCGCGCCAACAGCACGGTGTCGACGCCACCGGCGATGCTCACGGTCACCTGCTTGACGCGTGGGTCGGCAGCGCGAATCAGCGCGTCGACGGCGCGCAACGCGGCGACCTTCTCGTCCGGGCTCATGCCCTCGATCGGATCCTCCGGCGCGTACAGCTCGCGCCCCGGCACCAGGATACGTTGCCCAGCATTGCTTTCGACGCCGCTGCGACTGATCGCCCGCGCCGCACCCGCCGACTGCAGCAGGGCATCGGCTCGGATGTCATCGGAATAGGCGAAGCCGGATTTCTCGCCGCTGACCGCGCGCACGCCGACGCCCTGCTCGATGGCATGCGAGCCGCTCTTGACGATGCCGTCTTCGACCGACCACGACTCGCGCCGGCTGTGCTGGAAATACAGGTCGCCGAAATCGATACCGGGGCCCATCAACCGACCGAAGGCGGCATCAAGCACGCCGAGGTCCAGACCGGTCGGCGCCAGCAATCGGGATTCGGCCAAGGCCAGGGCTGTGGTCATCGTGTGGCTCACGCAGGCTTGGGGGTTCAGCATGACAGATGCGGGGCCGCACGGCCCGCTTCAAGGCTCGGGGTCTGCTTCCGATCCTGGCTCAGCGCTTGCCTCAGGCGTTGGAGTCGGCGTCGTTTCGGCTTCGCGCACGGGTGTCGTAGGCGGTGCACCACGCTCGATCACCTCTGTCACCGGCTCGGCCCACGGCCCGCTGATACGGTACACGGTGCGCCCCGCCTGCTTCAGCGGCTTTTGCAGCACCGCCTGCGCCATCGCGCCGAGCGCCGCGCCCGCCGGGCCGCCGGTCAGGGCACCAAGCGCCGGCAACACGCCGCCGGTCTTGGGCAGCACTTCGACGCGCTGGTCCCAGGTCTGCGCCTTCATGTCGGTGGTGCCGGAAATCAGGATCTCCGCCGCCGGCCCGTCCATGCGCAGGTTGTCGGTTTGCGCGCGTCCAGCATCGAAGCGGAAATCACCTCGGATGCTGTTGAAGCCGAATCCCTTTTCGAAGAAATCGCTGAAGTCCAAGGTCAATCGCCGCGGCAGTTCGGCCAGACTGATCAGGCCGAGCACGCGTCCGCCGCCGCCGGGCTCAACCTCCAGCAACTGGCCTTCGCCCACCTCGGCCTGCAGCACGCCAGTGAAATTCGCCAGCTCGAACGCACCCGGCGAGCCCGGCCAGCTGCCATCGAGTCGGCCGCTGACCGGGCCATCACGGATCACGTCGGCCGGGCCGAACTGGTCCAGCAGTTCCCCCAGTGCGCTGGCCCGATAGGCCACGGCGAACTCTGAGCGGGTGCGCTGGCCCTCGCCACCGCGACGCCAGACGCCCTTGGCCTGCAACGAGAAGCGCGGATGCTCGCTGTCGAAGCGTGAGATCTGCAGACCGTCGGCCACCGGTTCAGCCGCCAGCACGGTGCGACCGAGCGGAAAGCCGCCCATCCGCAGGTCGGCGACTTCGGCGCGCACGGCGGGCATGCGCGTCGGATCGGCGTCGTCTTCCGGCTCGGGCAAGGGCTCCGGCGTCGTCGCCGGCGACTTCGCAGGCCAATGCAGGCGCGCGAAGTCGGCCGTGATGCCGCGATCGAGCGCCGTCGGCACGTCGATGCGCCCGGCGACAGCAGGCCCTTGCAGATCGACGCGAGCGCCTTCGTCATTGCGCACCATCTTGACACTGGTGTCCGCGAACTCGCTGCCAAACACATCGAGCGCGCTGCACTGCACATCCAGCGAACGCAGGCCGCCGGTGCCTTCACCGCGCGAAGCGAACGCGATCCAGCCGGCAGCATCCATCCGCTCGGCACGACCACGCACGCGCAGGCCCTGCAGCGGCAAGGGGCCGGCCCCCGGCTCGCCGAGATCGATCACGCCGGCCAGCCCTTCTTCGCCCTCGGCCGCGCGACCCCGCAACCACAGCAACTGCCCCAGCTGCAGGCGCAGCTCGCCGCCGGCCAGCGGCAAGCTGGCATCCAGGCGCAGGTCGAGCGCCTCGGACGTCGGCTTGGACAGCGGTGCCGGCAGCGACACGGTGGTGCCGACCAGGTCGCTGTGCACCGACAGTTCCGAAGGCAGCATTGGCCCGCGCGCACGCGGCTGCGGCACTCGCAGTGCGATGGTCCATTCGCTGCGCCCGCCGAGCCATGGCTGCAACCACGACAGCGGCGGGTACTGGCGGATCAGAGCATCGGGCGGGAATTCGCCACGCAGTCGCGCCAAGGCAGCCACACCGGGCTGCGCGGTGGCCGCACCGACACTGAGATCGAAGCGTGCCGGCTCACCTTCGAAGAGGACTTGCATATCCTCGGCAGCGAATCCGTCCTGGTCGAAGTCGACGCGTCCTTCGACATCGTTGAAGGCGATGTTCCAACGGCTGTCGAACAGACGCGCTTCGTCCAGGCGCAGCTCACCCTCGATGCGTCGCTCGCCGAGATCAGGCTTGAGCGGCAGGCTCAGGCGCAAGGAAAGATCAGCATTGCCCTGCACCTGAGCGGCGGCGAGATGCTCGCCATGACTGCGCTCGAGCGGGCTGGCGCGCAGCAGCCGCTGCAGATTTTCGGCGCGGCCCTGGCCGGCGATGTCGAGCTCCAGCCACGGCTCGCGAAAACGGGTGATCCCACCGGCCACGCGCGTTATCGCGGTGCCCATCAAGGCGCCGCTGCCGCTGAGCGACATGCCCGGCCCATCGAAGGCGACGTCGACATCCAGTGACTCGGTGGCCGGCCAATCGGGGCTGAACTGCACGCGCGCGCCGCGCACCTCGGCGCGCGCATCGAAACGTCCCAGTCCATTGGCGAAGGGCCAGTCATGCAGATCGCCGCCGATCACCGCGCGGCCGGCGCGCACTTGCCCTTCGACCAGCGCGTTGTCCAGCCAGTCCACCGTTTTGGGCGGCATCTTGTGTCGCACCCAGAAGCGTTTGGCAGCAACGAAGTTGGTCTCGTCCACTGCCGCTGCGAGGTCGAGCCGGGGCTTGCCGCCGGTCGTCGACGGCCGTAGTTCGCCGCGAATCCGGGCACCGTAATCCTCGCCCTGGATGTACAAGCCGGCCGTACCAAAAGTCCACTGGCCGCCATCGCGCCACCAAACCAGCGAGCCATCGACGCCGATCGGCAGCACCGCACCGAAGCCCAGCACCCAGTCGAAACGCATCGGTACTTCGCGCAAACGCAACACGCCGCCGCGCTCGTCGAAGTAGGCCGTACCGCGCAGGTCGTGCAGGCCCGGCGTGCTGCCCGCCGCCTGCCAGCCGACGCCAGCGAGACGCAGGCTGCCGCGCACCGCTCCGCCGCGCTCGCCGACCACGTGCACATCTTCGAGCACGCCCTGCGGCGCCGCGCGATACAACCAGCGGCGCAGACCATCAGGCAGCTGCTCGCTGAGCGGCAACAGCGCGCGCACCGGCGCCAGCGCCAAACGTGGTGCTTCCAGCGCGAAACGCTCGCCGCCGGCGATCCAGAGGCCGTCGTAGCGCTCGTCGCCGGCCTGCCCTGGCGAGCGCACGCGCAGGGTGGGAACCTGTACCTGCCAGCCATGCCCGGTCGCCTTCCACTGCGCCGAGAGCTGCAGTTGATCGAAGCGGGTCGGCGGCGAGCGATCGGCATCGATCTCCTCCAGCCAGGGCGCGCGCGCCGCCAACGCCAGCTGCCGGAACTGTGTTTCCGCCTGCACCGCGCGCACCTGTTGGCCCGCGACGTCGACCCAGACGTCGATATCGCCGCGCCCGGCCGGCACCAGGCCGGTACCCGCCAACAGCGGCGCCCAATCGGCCAGCTCGGCGTCCTCGCTGCCAGCCCACATCCGGCCATCCCAGCTGCCGCGCTCGAGGTCGAGTACCGCCTGCAAGGGCTGGCCGCCGCCTTCAGGCCAGGCACGCACGCCAGCCTTGAGGCGATCGCCGCCGACCCGCAGTCGCAGATCGACGCGCGGTATTTGCGCATCGATGCCCAGACGTGGCGCCCGCACGCGCAGGCTGGCCTGTTCGATCTGCAGCTCGCCGAAGCCTTCCAACACCGCCAATGGATCGGCGCGACCCGGCTCGCGCGCAGCCGGCAGGCCGAGTACACGCCAACGACGCTCGGCATCCTGTTCAAGTTCGAGTGACAGGCCGTGGATCTTCAGCTCGGTCAACGGCGAACCTGGCAGCAAGCCCGAATACACCGCCA